>JASLFF010000090.1 GCA_030150795.1 Terriglobales bacterium
CAACTTTGCCAGCCATTGATACCGCTTCAGCCCTGGAAACACTTCTCAACAGCACTAAGGTGCATCGCAATCTTCATTCAGGCGCGCTAGTGGAGCAGGCGGTGCGCCGCAGTGAAGGGCTGCTGGCCGACAATGGCGCGATGGTTGGATACACCGGCAAATACACCGGACGCACCCCCAAAGACAAGTTCACGGTAAAGGACCCGGTAACTGCTGAGCTGGTCAACTGGGGTTCCGTGAACCAGCCTTTCGATCCGGAAAAGTTTGACGCGTTGTTTGAGCGTGTTGTGACGTACCTCCGCGGCAAAGAGCTGTTTGTGCAGGATTTGTATGCAGGCGCCGATCCCCAGTATCGGCTGCCCATTCGCGTGATCAATGAATATGCGTGGCACAACCTTTTTGCCCGGGCGCTGTTTGTGCGCCCAAGTGATGAAGAGCTGAAGACACACCGCGCGGAATTTACCATTGTCTCCGCGCCGGAATTTCAAGGCGATCCGCAGCGCGATGGCGTTCGCTCAGAAGCATTCATCATCGTGAGCTTTACCCGCAAGATCATTCTGATTGGCGGCACCAAGTATGCCGGTGAGATGAAAAAGTCGATTTTCGGCATCATGAACTTCCTGCTGCCGCAGAAGAATGTATTTCCCATGCACTGCTCGGCCAATGTGGGCAAAAGCGGTGAAACGGCATTGTTCTTTGGACTTTCCGGCACAGGCAAGACCACGCTTTCGGCCGATCCGGAACGCTTGTTGATTGGCGATGATGAGCACGGCTGGAGCGCAACGGGCATCTTCAATTTTGAAGGCGGCTGCTATGCCAAGTGCATCAAGCTCTCCAAGGAAAGCGAGCCGCAGATCTGGAACGCCATACGGTTTGGCTCGGTGCTGGAAAATGTACCGCTTGATCCAGAAACGCATATTCCCAATTACAACGATGACAGTCTCACGGAGAACACGCGCTGCGCCTATCCTGTGGACTTTGTTGAAGGCGCCGTGATTCCGGGAATCGGCAGACATCCAAAGAACGTGATGTTCCTGACCGCTGATGCGTTTGGCGTGCTGCCTCCAATCTCCAAATTAACCACTGACCAGGCCATGTATCACTTTCTTTCCGGCTACACGGCCAAGGTGGCAGGGACTGAAGCTGGCGTGGAAGAGCCGCAGCCGGATTTTTCCACCTTATTTGGAGCGCCCTTCTTTCCGCTGCGGCCCAAGGTGTACGCGGAAATGCTGGGCCGGCGAATGACTGAGCACGGATCACAATGCTGGCTGGTGAATACCGGCTGGTTTGGCGGGCCGTATGGTGTGGGATCGCGCATGAAACTGGCTTACACGCGCGCCATGGTCAACGCCGCGATTGAAGGAGCGCTGGATAAAGTTGAGTTTGAACAGGACCCGGCCTTCGGGCTTACGATACCGAAGTCCGTGCCGGGCGTGCCGTCTGAATTGCTGCGCCCGCGCGATTCATGGAAGGACAAAGCGGCTTACGACAAGTCCGCAGCCAATCTGGCTGGCCTTTTTGCCAAGAACTTTGAGAAGTTTGACGTGCCGGCGAATATCCGCGCGGCAGGACCGGGACTGAAGAAGTAAGCCATCCGCGCTTTGCGCGCAGGCTAGAACGCTTCCAACGTTGCTGTATCCCGACTAGGGTGGAGCAGGCCTTTCAGGCCTGCGGTAAGGCTGCTGAAGAAAATCGGCTTTAGCCACGGAGGTAAAACTCTTGGGATCAACCTAGAATTCCAATAAACATCAACCAAAGCAGAGCGAGACGTGCCGGAAGCATGTCTCTTTCATTTTGGAAACAGCTCTAGGATGTCAACCCGGACATCCGCTCAGGCCGTCATAAGTCAGGCCGCTTTGTCGCGACCCAGGCTTTGAGTTACTGCGGCATTGATGCGCTCAATGAAGGAAACCGGCTGCTCATCGGAAACAGGCGCTAGGCGTTTGCGCAGCAACTGCAGAAATTTGGTGACGCGATGCAGGCGTTGTGAGTCCATCCGTTCCTGCACCTGCTGGGGATTTACCTCTGAAGCGGTTTCAATATACTGCCAGAGCAAAAGCCGCATGTCATCGACTGCGCTCTTGAGTTCGCTGAGCAAGTCTACGTTGAGTTCAGCGGCGGGGACTGCCGGCTTGTCATTGGCATTTGGCGGCTGCATGGCAAGCCAGTACAGATCTTCATGGACGGCGGTCAGCGCAGTCGTAAGCTCCTTAAGATGGGATACGAGTTCTGTAGAATCGGTATGTAAGCGGCGGTCAGGCATTTTTGGGGGACTCCCTTTACTTCTACTTCTGTACATCTCTAGTACGAGTATTAGTGTCTAGGATGCGCCCAACGTTGCAGAAATGCCGGTTACTCAAGGACATGCCCCTGGATCTAAAGCCTGTATTTTCAGCAACTCTGGATTTCTCAGGCGATGGACTCTGGTGCTTGCACTGCCGTCATATGCAATTGTTTTCAACATGATATGGCTGCTTTGCACATGAAATAAGGCTTTTTTAATGTCCAGGTGCATGG
>JASLFF010000139.1 GCA_030150795.1 Terriglobales bacterium
GGCGAGCAGACCATGAGCTATCTCACGCAGATGGCCGGTCTGGCTTTCCATAACTTTGCTTCTGCGGCGGTAGGCATCGCGCTGGCTGTGGCCTTGATACGCGGCATTGCCCGGCGCGAGAAAGATACAATCGGCAATTTCTGGGTGGATATGACACGCTCCACACTTTGGATCCTGCTGCCGATGTGCCTGGTCTATTCGCTGGTGCTGGTGTCACAGGGAGTAATCCAGAATTTTAAGCCGTATGACACGGTGAAATTGGTCGAGCCGCAACAAGTACAGAGAGTGGGGCAGGACGGCAAACCTGTTCTAGGGCCTGACGGAAAAGCGGTCATGGATACCGTTACCGAGCAAACCATCGCCCAAGGCCCCATCGCGTCACAGGAAGCTATCAAGATGCTGGGGACAAATGGCGGCGGGTTCATGAACGTAAACAGCGCACACCCATTTGAGAATCCCACGCCCTTCAGCAATTTCCTGGAGATGCTTTCCATCTTCATCATTCCCGCGGGCCTCACTTACACGCTGGGACGCATGACCGGGTCGCAGCGGCATGGATGGGCCGTGTTCTCTGCGATGGCAGTCTTGTTTTTCGCAGGAGTAACAACTGCCTACTGGTCGGAGTCGCGCGGCAATCCTCTGCTTGCGGGTGTCGACCAACGCACCTCACTGACTCAGCCGGGCGGCAACATGGAAGGCAAAGAAGTAAGGTTCGGGATCGCGAACTCAGCCCTTTTTGCCACGGTCACCACGGACGCAAGCTGCGGGGCGGTCAACAGCATGCACGATTCCTTTACTCCACTGGGCGGTATGGTGCCGCTGGTGAACATCATGCTGGGCGAAGTCGTGTTTGGCGGTGTTGGCGCAGGTCTCTATGGGATTTTGATATTCGTGGTGCTCTCAGTTTTCATCGCCGGCTTGATGGTGGGCCGCACTCCGGAATATCTGGGCAAGAAAATTGAAGCCTACGACGTGAAGATGGCGATGCTCTACGTCCTGATATTTCCGCTGATGATCCTGGTGTTGGCCGCCGCATCTTCTTTACTGCCGCAGGGCCTGGCGACTTTGAACAACACCGGGCCGCATGGCCTGTCTGAAATCCTTTACGCATTTACTTCCGGAACGGGCAATAACGGTTCTGCTTTTGCCGGCCTTAGTGGGAACCGCTGGTACAACCTGGCGATGGCATTCACGATGCTCGTTGGTCGATTCCTGATGATTGTGCCCATGCTGGCGGTGGCGGGAAGCCTGGCCCGCAAGAAGGCCATTCCGCCGTCGCAAGGAACATTTCCTGTAACGACGCCGCTCTTCACGGTCTTGTTGGTCAGCGTGATCATCATTGTGGGCGCTTTGACCTTTTTCCCGGCGCTCAGTCTGGGTCCGATTCTTGAGCATTTGCAGATGCATGCAGGAAAGGCATTTTAAAAGGGCCGAAACGATGGTAGCCAAGGCAAGCAAATCGAAATCATTGTGGGATGCACGGATCGTGCGCCAAGCCCTGATCGATTCTCTGCGCAAACTGAATCCGCGCACCATGATGCGCAACCCGGTCATGTTTGTTGTGGAAGTGGGCAGCGTGATTACGACTGTGCTGCTGGTAAAAGGCCTTGGCCGCAGCAGCGGAAGCCTTGGGTTTAACCTGCAAGTCACATTGTGGCTCTGGTTCACAGTGATCTTTGCTAACTTTGCTGAAGCAATGGCTGAAGGCCGCGGCAAAGCCCAGGCAGAAACGCTCCGCAGGGCCAAGTCAGAGACCTTGGCCAACCGGCTGCTGCCCAATGGCAAGACTGAAACTGTGGGCGCGGCTGACTTGCGAGCCGGCGATCTAGTGTTGGTCTCAGCGGGAGAAACGATTCCGGGCGACGGAGAAATTGTGGAAGGCGTCGCTTCCGTTGATGAATCGGCCATTACCGGGGAATCGGCGCCGGTAATTCGCGAAGCTGGCGGCGACCGCTCGGCTGTGACCGGCGGAACTCGCGTACTCTCCGATCAAATCAAAGTAAAGATCACATCCAATCCGGGAGAAACTTTTCTGGATCGAATGATTGCGCTGGTTGAAGGCGCGGAGCGGCAGAAAACGCCGAATGAGATCGCGCTCAATATCCTGTTGGCCGGCCTGACAGTCATTTTTCTGCTTGCAGTTGTTACCCTGCAGCCTTTCGCGATTTACTCTGGATCGCCACAGACGGTTTTTGTTCTGGTCTCACTGCTTGTCTGCTTGATTCCCACAACAATAGGCGCTCTGCTGTCCGCAATCGGAATTGCCGGGATGGACCGTCTGGTACAGCACAATGTTCTGGCCATGTCAGGGCGCGCGGTTGAGGCTGCGGGTGACGTAAACACTCTACTGCTGGATAAGACAGGCACCATCACGCTGGGAAACCGCCAGGCATCGGACTTTGTGGCCGCGCCGGGAGTAAGCAATGATCAACTGGCCGATGCGGCGCAGCTTTCGTCACTACCGGATGAAACGCCCGAAGGCCGCTCGATTGTGGTGCTGGCCAAGGAAAAGTTTGGCTTGCGCGGGCGCGATCTGGCAGCCAAGCAGGCAGTGTTTGTCCCATTCAGCGCGCAAACGCGGATGTCCGGCGTGAACTTTGATGGACGCGCCATCCGCAAGGGCGCGGCAGAATCCATTGAGAAATATCTTCAAGAAAATGGCAGCTATCTTCCTAAAGAAGTTCGTGCAACGGTGGAAACAATAGCGCGTTCCGGCGGTACGCCTTTGGTGGTGGCGGAAAATAACCGTGCCCTGGGCGTGATTCATCTGAAAGACATTGTGAAAGGCGGCATTCGCGATCGCTTTACGCAGCTTCGTGCCATGGGAATTCGTACGGTGATGATCACGGGCGACAATCCGCTGACGGCAGCGGCAATCGCGCACGAGGCCGGAGTCGATGACTTTCTTGCCCAGGCTACTCCAAAAGACAAGATGGACCTCATCAAGAAAGAACAGGAGGAGGGCAAGCTGGTAGCCATGACTGGCGACGGCACAAATGACGCTCCAGCCCTGGCCCAGGCCGATGTGGGTGTGGCCATGAATAGCGGAACGCAGGCTGCCAAAGAGGCCGGCAATATGGTTGACTTGGATTCCAATCCCACAAAGCTTCTGGAAATCGTTGAGATCGGCAAACAGTTGTTGATGACGCGCGGTTCGCTCACGACATTTTCTATCGCCAATGACGTGGCCAAGTATTTCGCCATCATTCCCGCAATGTTTGCGGGAACTTTCCCGGTTCTAAATGCGCTGAACGTCATGCACCTGGCCACGGCGCAGTCTGCCGTGCTCTCCGCCGTGATCTTCAACGCGTTGATCATCATTGCGCTCATCCCATTGGCCCTGCGTGGCGTGCAGTACAAAGCCATGAGCGCGGAGTCTCTGTTGCGGCGCAACCTATTGATCTATGGGGCCGGCGGGGTGATTGTACCGTTCATAGGGATCAAACTGATTGACTTGGTTATTCGGGCTTTGGGGCTGGCCTAGTGCTTGGGAGACGTTGAAATATGAAAAAAACCTTCATCACTTCGATTCTTTACACAGCGGTCGCCACGGTTCTGCTCGGTGTGATCTATCCTTTGGCGGTTACCGGGTTGGCGCAAATGTTCGCGAAAGACCGGGCCAACGGCCAGCTCATCAGGAAAGATGGCGTTACGGTCGGCTCACGCATCCTGGCCCAACCTTTCTCGTCAGCCAAATATTTTCATGCTCGACCCTCGGCAGCAGGAACGAATGGATACGATGCAACAAACTCGGGCGGCACGAACTGGGGTCCCACCAATCAAAAGCTCATTGACCGGGTAAAGAACGATGCCGCGATCCGGCAGTCAGAGAATCCTGGGAAGCCCATTCCCGTGGATCTGGTGACTGCGTCCGGATCAGGCCTGGATCCGCACATAACTCCTGCCGGGGCGGAGTTCCAGGTTGCGCGGGTGGCCGTGGCGCGCGGCACAGCGGAAGCCAATATCCGCAAACTAGTGGCAGAGCACACTGAATTGCGCCAATTTGGATTTCTGGGGGAGCCACGAGTCAATGTGTTGGAGCTGAATCTTGCTCTCGACGAAATGTACCCGGGCCCCTAATCA
>JASLFF010000203.1 GCA_030150795.1 Terriglobales bacterium
CTTTACGCTGTGGGGTTTGCGAATTCAATCCAGACATACAGAATCGATTCGACTACCGGTGCCCCCACGCTGGCAGTCGCGTCGCCCACGGCAACTCATGGTAGTTCGTTCACCATAGCGCTGGATCCCGCAGGGCATTTCGCCTATACAGTGGAAGCTGGGCAGACCTTGGTCGCTTACAGCCTGCAAAACGGGGTCTTCACCAGCCTGGGCGACTTTTCTTCAGGAGCGTTGGGGTCGAACCAACTCGCGATTGATCCTTCCGGCTCGTTCATTTATGCGCCGCAAACGGGCACCGACAACGATATCAGCGGCTTCCAGATCAGCCCGTCAGGTTTCCTGACTCCGATAGCGGGATCACCGACTCCGTCAGGCAAACAGCCTTTTTCCGTCACGATTATTAGCGAGTAGAGCTGCGCGGATTTTCGGGGTCCAGAGTGGGCCGTTATCAGGAATGCGTAACCTGTTGCGCACTTACTTGGTCGTGTCCACCATCGGAATTATCGAGGATAGCTGCAGATTGATCATAAGGTCGATATGGCGGTCGATCTGATACCACAGCGCAGTCTTCTTGGCGGATATGACTTTCTCGAAAACTGGAACATACCTCAGCCGCAGCGCGAGCAATTGCTGGTCAACAGTCTCAGCCCTTTTCATGTAATCCTGTGCCTGCGCGTCAGTCATGGTGTTGTAATTCGCGGCATATTCCTTGATCAATGCCCAGCGTTCGTCATTGGGCTTGATGGCCTCTTTTCTGTACTGGTCAAAGACAGGCCAGAATTTGGTAGCTTCATCGGCCGTAAGATTCATATTCCGTGCCATGAGTTCCTTGCGGTTCGCACGCAGGTTTGCGCGAAGCATCTCAACGTCCTTGTCGTTGATTGAGTTCGGCTGCGTCTCCGCGCCCGGAGCGCCCTGCGACGACGGCTGTGCTGCCTGACTCAACAGCGGTACGTTGTACAGGAGCGCTATAACGATGGCCATCAGAACATTTGTGACACCCTTTTTCATTGTGGACTCCTGCGTTTTAAGGTGAAGTTCAGCCCCAGGCTGCCATGGCTTTTTTCCATGGAGCCTTTACTCATGTCGACCGATCCACCGATTAATGATGATGTTTACTTCATGCGCCTCCGCTTCAGGATGCCCGCTGTCCCCAAGAATGACAAACCTGTTAGGGCGAGCAAAGGCAGAGGTGACGCGGTATTCGGCAGCTCTGGGGGCGGCTCGGCGGCCGCCACCTGTTCCGGTCCAATCGATCCGGTCAGATGCACCGTGGCAACGCTTGTGGCTGAACCGCCGCAGATATTCGTAGCCGTGATCTTATAGGTATGGGTCTCATCGATCGGCCCAGGGCTGTTCTTCTCCGGCGTTACCTGAATCGCGGGTGTGGTTCCGTCGGCGCCGGTGACAGCGCCAACAGGATCGATCTTAACGGAATCGGCGTTACTGGCCGTCCACTTCAGTTCGGTTGAGCCCTGCTCCTGGACCTTGTCCCCTACCTTCACATAACGCTGCTCAGAGTTCGTCGGTGACAAAGAGGTCTTAACGGTGTTATCAACATTCACCGTAGCCTCAGAATTCACAATCCCGCCCGGCCCGGCGGCGTGGAATTCATATTTGGTGGTCTGGAGCGGACGCTGCTCCACGGCTCCGGCCACCGCATACGCCAGGGGGGTCTCATTGGCTTTGATAATCGTGTGCGCGGCGTCGGTGGAATCCCAACTCACCTTGACTGGCTCATTGCAGTGGACATCGGTATGGTCCACCGCCAGTTTACTTTTCACGGGTGCCACGGCGATTTTGGCCGAAGCCGTGCCCGCTTCAAAGCGCTTCAGGTGGCTTAGCTTTGCTCCCTCCGGCCAGTTTTTGTAAACGAGCTGTTCATCGGGCGGGTACGTTGCATAGATAATCAAGCGCTGGTTTTCCTTCACCTCCACTGTTCCTGCCCAGATTTCTTTTTCTGTCTTGTTCTCAAGCACGTGGACTTGCTGCTTTCCCACCGGCACAATGAGCGCCTGGTCGCCAAAGATTTCATTGTTCATTTCGTCCACATGTCCCACAAAGAACTCCGGCGTGGTGCCGTTCAGGAACACCAGGGCGTCTCCGCGAATGCGCTCAATCTGAATCCGTCCCCAGGGCCCGGAGACGGGCTCTCCCGCGGGTTTCAATCTCGCTTCGATTTCCTGGCGCTCTCCTGCTTTCACGGTAATGTTATGAGTCTCAGGTTTGTAGCCGTAGTTGTAAACGGTGATCTTATGTTCGCCGGGTGCGAGTTTCAGCGTGCTGCTGCGATGGCTGGTAGCTTTATCATCCACCCAGATGTAGGCCTCTTCAGGACTCACATGTACACGCACCTTGCCGGTTTCTGAGGTGGAGTCCGGGTGCGTGTCAGACTGTGCGTTTACCTGCAGCGAAAGATTTGTGCCGACAAGTGTAAGCAAACTGATGGCAAGAGCGCGACTGATCTGTATCTTCATGACTTTCTCCTTGTTCCTTGCCTGACCGCGCGCGAACCCGCCAGCGGCCGCGTGCTTGAAAGGGCCTCATTGGGTGGTGCAGCCCTGGAGGCGCCGTCGGGTTTGGTTCCTTTATTTCAATGCTGGAAGCGCTCCTTGCAAAATCTCCTGCTTCTGCAATGAACGGAAACCTTGCAATGACTTGAATTGCTCGGCTGAGAGCAGCCCTTTCAGTTTTGAATCCGATTGCTTCTGCACTGTTTTGGTCTGGTCGAGTTTCTGCGCGTTGCTCAGCCCGGCCGCGCTTTGAATGGCCTGGAGCTTGGGCACTTCTCCTTGCAGGATGGGCAAGACCTGCTGCATTTGCTGCGGCGTGAGGTGCAACTTCTGCGCCAGGCCCGCGAGGCTATCCATGCCTCCCAGATTTTGTGCCTGCTTTGCCAGGCCGCCAAGGTCCTGCGCCGCCACGGCCATTGCGCAACAAAGAAAGATGGCTGCAAGCTTGAGAATGGAGTTTTTCATCTTCTTCACCTCATCGCCATTAAGCGCGATCTTGCAATGCCGCTTCAACTGGCAGAACTGGCAGGATTAACGCATTGCGCGAGAATCCAGTGATGCTGTACTTCGCTTCACATCGGAGGTTTTGACGGTGGAGGTTGTGAACCTTTTTCCGGCTGGTCCGCGGACGAATTGTCCGGCGGCGCTGAATCTCCTTCGGACGGGTGGCCCGGAGGCAAGGTCAGCGGCGCGGTCAACTTGAAATCCAGGATAGTCTCTGCCGGAATGACCATATCGCGTTTTCCGGTCATAGTGGCTCCGGCAGTGCCGGCGCCGGCGCCCGCCAGCGCGCCAATGGCCGCTCCCTTCCCGCCTCC
>JASLFF010000256.1 GCA_030150795.1 Terriglobales bacterium
GGCCTTTTGGCCGAGCAGAAATTTACCAGCAAGCTTCACCTGCTGGATGACGGCTTTCAGCATCGCCGCCTGCATCGTGATTTTGACATTGTCTTGCTGCCTTCCGACGATCAGGCAGGCTCCTTGCTTCCGACCGGACGCTTGCGCGAAACGCTCAGCGCTTTAAACCGTGCAGATGCCATTGTCCTGTTCGATTCCCAAGAGCAGCTATCCGGAGCCAAAAGCATTTGGCGTGCGCGCCGAGTCATTGCCCCCCCTGCCGCCGTTGGAAAAACCATCGCTTTTTCCGGAATTGCGCGTCCCCGGCAATTCATTGAATCCCTGAAGTCAAGAATGGAAATCGCCGGGACAATCATTTTCCGCGATCATCATCGCTACGAACAGCGCGATATCGATCGTCTGTTGGCCCTGAAGAAGCAGACAGGCGCAGATAGTTTTATTACCACGGAAAAAGATCTGATCAATCTGGCAAAACTCTCCGCACAACTCTCCCCGCTTCACACAGCCCAGCTTCGCATTGAGTTGGAATCGCCGGAGCAGGTGCTCATGGAACTCCTAAAGACCATTAAACACCGCTCAGGCCTGCAGATTCAGGCTCCGGCATGAGAAAATCTTGAGTCCATGCAAAAAGCCCCAAAACCGGCCGATCGCCTCGTCAAAATCATTGAGCAGTTTCCCAAGCTCAGCATCACCGTGCTGGGTGATCTCATTGCCGACGAGTTTATTTATGGCGAAATCTCTCGGGTCTCACGGGAAGCGCCGGTGCTCATTTTGCGCCACCGTGACCGCACAGTTGTTCCCGGCGGGGCCGGCAACGCCATTTATAACCTGGCCGACTTGGGAGTGACGGTCCTCCCCGTTGGCGTTATCGGCGACGATGAAGCCGGCCGCATGCTGCTGCATGCATTCCGCCAGAAGCATATTTCCGTGAGCGCCATTCGTCGGATCAAGGGGCGTGGCACTGTCACCAAGACACGCGTCCTGGCCGGAACTACGCACTCGCCGCGCCAGCAGGTCATCCGAGTGGACCGCGAGCCGGAAACTCCGCTGGACCGCGCGGCCATTCGCGACATTACGTTTCAGGCACGCGGCTATGTTCGCGCTTCTGACGCGTTGCTGATCTCAGATTACGGCTATGGAGCGGCGACGCCGGAAATTTTTGACAACATTCGCTCCCGCGCTTCGCTCAACGGCGTCCCCGTCACGCTCGACTCGCGCTATCGCACGCTGGCTTACAGCGGCATCACGGCGGCCACGCCGAATGAGTCGGAACTGGAAGAGGTTCTGGGCACACGCATCGGCGACAATAATGCGCGCCTGTTCGCAACGGGAAAAGCCGTGATGCAGAAAATGAAATTGCAATCCCTGCTGGTAACGCGCGGCAAGGATGGCATGGTGGTTTTCCCCCGAGGCTCCAAACCCATTCCTATACCGATTTATGGTTCTGACGAAGTAGCCGACGTTACCGGAGCCGGTGACACGGTTATCGCCACATATACGGCGGCGCTTGCTGCCGGAGCCGATTCTGAATCCGCCGCGCGCCTTGCCAACTACGCCGGAGGCATTGTGGTAATGAAACGCGGCACCGCCACCGTAACCCGCGCTGAACTGCTGCGCGCCGTGATGGAGGGATGACTGGCTGCGACTGCCCAAAAGGTATTTTCTGCTACGGAACTGGCAGAGCAGGTCCGGCAATGGCGTTCGGCTGGAGACAAAATCATCCTGACCAATGGATGTTTTGATCTTCTTCACGTTGGGCATGTCCGCTACTTACGCGCGGCAAAGGAACTGGGCGGAAGGCTGATCGTGGCCGTAAATTCAGATGCGAGCACGCGAACCCTCAAGGGCGAAGGCCGGCCTCGCGTTCCCGGCGATGAACGTGCGGAAATTTTGGCGGCGCTCAGTGACGTTGATGCGGTCACACTCTTTGATGCGCTGGATGTCACCGAGCTTATACGTTTGTTGCGGCCTGACATTCACGCGAAAGGCACTGACTATACCGAAGAGAATGTGCCGGAACGCGATGTGGTGATTGCCTGCGGCGGGCGTGTCGCCATTGTGGGCGATCCAAAAGACCACTCCACCACTAATTTCCTGAGAAACGATTTGCTGAGAAATGACGTGCTGAGGGGGAAATGGCAAAAATCCTGATTGTCCGGCTGGGAGCCATGGGAGATATTCTGCATGCCTTGCCGGCAGCCACCTCAATCCGTGCCGTACTCCCCAATGCAACGATAGGCTGGCTTGTGGAGGAGCGCTGGTCTGAACTGCTGACCGCGCAGGGCAGAAAGGCCACCCCGTACAACGTCAGCCCGCAGAAGCCGGTCGTCAACAACATTCATACTCTCGATACGCGACGATGGCGGCAGCACTTCTTTCGTCCTTCTGCCACAACAGAAATCCTCGGCGCACTTAGGCGGGTAAAAAAAATCGATTATGACTTTGCCCTCGATTTTCAGGGCGCCATCAAGTCGGGGATTTTTGCCAAACTGGGCGGCGCAAAAATTCTGGC
>JASLFF010000310.1 GCA_030150795.1 Terriglobales bacterium
GAAGGCCGCAGTTGAAAGCTGACTAAACCCCTCGAATTGAGGACCAGCATCGGAGACATCGGAAGCTGGAAGCGTTCTTTGACAACTTTGGTGGCAGTAAGCGCAGTAAGTCCTTTTGTTATGCTTCCTGCGTGGCCTTGAAGCGTCCCAAAGAGATCGTCGACGAGAACACGCTCTATGACTATGCAGTGCGCGCGCTGGGACGCCGCATGCGGACCGTCGCAGAGTTGAAACGGTTGATGCGCCGGCGCGTTCCCAAAGATGAGCGCGGCGAGTTGCTCGTCAACATGGTCACCCTGCGTTTGAAAGACCAGAAATATCTCAATGACGCGAATTACGCCGCTGCCTACTCCAGTTTCCGCCGCGACAATGAGAAGTTTGGCCGGCGTCGCGTAATCACTGACCTGAAAGTGAAAGGCGTTCATGCAAACGTGATCGAGAAAGTTGTGGATGAAGCTTACGCCGCGGTGAATGAAGAAGAGCTGGCGCGGGCCTATCTGAAGCGCAAACGATTGAAGAAGCCAGCCACTGACAAAGAAGCGGCGCGGATCTTTCGCGGGCTCATGCGGGCCGGATTCGGCGTGGGCGTTGCGATCAAAGTGCTTAAGGCCTGGGACGTTGAGGACGAGCTTTTGACCGCGTTGCAGGAAGAAGAAACATGAGGAAGGCCTGCGCCTCCCCCATGTTGGTTATGAGTGACATTGCTGTTTAGATAATGTCTTCCGCCTTCATGGCATCCAGCTTCTTGCCCTGGTCGGGGGTCAGAAACTGCCTGATCTGGCCGCGAGCGTTGTCGTGGACTTCATCCATTTTGTTCTTCTTCGCTTCAACGCTCCGCGTTGTATCGTTCTTGACTGCCTGGAGCCGCTTGGCCGCATCCAGCAAAATGGGCTTGATCTGCGTTTTCTGGTCGTCGCTCAGGCCCAGTTCGGTGGTGAGCTGTTGCAGCCGGGCATCGACCATGGCGGCAGCATCGGCATCAGATACTGCCGTCTGGCTGGAGTCTGTGCTTGGTTGGGGATTGGTCTGCCCACTGGGAGCAGTCTGTGGGGGCGGCTGGTCGGGCTTGTCCTGGGCCACGGCTTGCAGACCGGCGCATGTGAGGGCAAGGGCGCAAATACAAATCAGAATGAGTTTCCTGTTCATTTCTCCTCCTCGAGAATGTGGGCAACGACGAAAGGCGGCATCTGGGCCATACAGTTTTTGGATGCCGCTGCTTGCCGCGCCCGGCTTTCATGTTCTGACAGGGGGGCCAATGAAAAATGAACAGTTGACTTCACGGCTGAAGTCTGCGCCAGACTACTCGGAACTTTTCCGCAGCCATGCTTTTTGGTCTGGACAGAAACATAATGCTGAAGATGCGGCAGTAGCCGAGTGACGGCGCTGCAGTAATAAGACGAGGAAGAAAGAGTAAACAGGATGACCGTGGTTTAAGCTTACCGCGCCATCGCTAACACAAACTTTGGCTCAGGCGAGAGCCGCTCCACGGTTTCGTCCATAGTGATATCAAAATCGTGGCCGCATTTTGGGCAGACAATCTGCTGGTGTCCCGCCGAAGGGTTGGCGGTTTTGCGTACCGGAAATGAGTCCCCGCGCGGGCATTTCACGAACGTGATATCTCCGGCAGCCATAGCGATTCTCCTGGTCAGGCACGCGGATGCGGCAACCTGACTCTGCTTCCACGATATTGGTGTGAGAATCGCGCCGCCAAGTTACTGAGGTGACATTACTGTTGCATGATTGGGAACTCCGAAGGCTCAATGGACGACGCCACGAGGGCACGAAATCCGCATTTGGCGCTGCTTTTAAGCCGGTTTGTGGACAGACCAAATGGGGCATTCGGCGAAACCTAAAGTTCCCGCCAGTGTCATCGATTGTGCACTGTTTTTGCAGCAGCTATGGCTTTGCAGGCGCAGCTGACGCCACAGCCACTTTGGCGTTCGTGGTGCCGATCAGGCCTGTGCGACTGTCGCGCACGCCAAGTCGCAAATAATATTTACCGGGCTCCAGATCGATCGATTGCTGGCACGGAAACATATCCTGCATCACTTTGGAAAACGTGTCCGGCTTCAATGCGGCCTTAACCGTGGTAAGCTCGCCGCGCACCAGCTTGCCTTTGGCGGAAAACGCCTGAATAGTACATTCCAGCGTGGCGTGTTGCAGTCCGTCCGGCAAGCGCTCAAAACTGATGGCGTGGGGATCGACGGCGAAATTTACGCGCACGGTTTTTGGCGTTGGTTCCGCGGGTGGAATCACCAGCGCATTAAAAGGCAACCCGGTCGCAATAGGCGAATCGGGGCTCAGCGCCAGGGCAAACGCGGAGTCCTGCTGCTTCTGGTTCTTCTCGGCAAACAGTGTGGGATCTACCGCGTAATATCCCATGCGGTAACGCAGCTTCACGCCAGACCGGTTTACCTTCACATGGATCTTGCGAAACTTGCCATTCCAGTTTTTGTTCTCAGGATAATAAGCCAGCGTGTAATAGGTTGATCCATCTTCAATGCTCTTGCGGATGGCCGCATCAATCCCGTTGGTGTTGTAAAACGCGCGTCCGCCAGTGCGGTCGGCCATTTCCTGCATGGCTCCGTGTACGCTTTGCAACTGCGCGGACTCAGCGCTAATCGCGGTAGCCATTCTGCCGGGGCGTGACATCGAACGCCCAAACTTGTCTCTGCCGGAATTGGAAGCGTCAAACAGTGAGGACGGCACCAGTCCTCGAGCGTCAATGGGATACATGGCAATCTGGGCATCGATCAGCGAATCTGCGGCCTCAGCGATCTGCGGACCATAGTTGCGCGTTCCGGCAAAGGTATCTCCGGTGAGTTCCATGTTGGGATCAATGCTGAGCGGAAAAGCTTCCGATATCCAGATCAGGTTTTTTCGTCCGGGATAGCCGGAAAGCGCCCGCGCAATCGAAGTGAGCGCGTTCAAGGTGTAGGTCAGTCGCAGGTCGGTTTGGAAAGCGACCCGTTCTTGTTCAAAGCTTTGCATGGCGCTGAACATTTGCGCCGGCATCAGCCCGGAATCAGCCAAACCCGCCGGTAGAAGCTCCGCGTCCGGGCCGCCCGAGGGATTATCCAGCAGCGGCGACATGCTGCTCTTGATTTCTTTGGCCACCTTTCTTAATGCTTCAGGATCGTCAGTGAAATCCTGCAGCAGCGTGAGCTTGGTGCTGAGCATGTAAACCGCAACAGGCTGGCTTTCCGGCATTTTTTGCAGGTAGCGAATCATCTGGTCCCGCACGTAAGCCTGGTGCGGAAGGTTTGTATTCAGCGCGTCCAGCAGCAGGATGTTGAGTGCGCTGCTGGCGCTGAAGCGTGCCACGTTGCTGTAAACATTTTCCGGCTTGGATGCCGGAGCCACCGTAGTTCCGGGCGGATTCGCGTGGAGTTGCGGCTGCTGAAAATTGAACACCCGGATTTTCTGCTCTTTGCCATCTTCTAATATGGTGAAATCGTCTTGCTTCAGGTCGGTAACGGCGCCGTCTTTCTCCGTTGCAACCACATCCACCACCACCAGCCGGGTAATACTCTTGAGCACCGTGGCAGATTCATACACGGGAGCGGGCTTTTGCTCTTTTTCTGGGGCTTGGGCCGGGCCGGAAGCCGCTGGCGCAGCTTGAGCAGGTTGGTCCGATGCGGCAGAAGTTGACGTCTGCGGCTTCATTCCGGCAGCCGGCAGAAGCATCAGGCCACAACCCAACAAGATCTTGGTGCAAGCGCTTGTCATAGGACGTTCCTTGAATGGGAGCAGAGTACCAGAATAGTTTGCTCCCGCGCCAATAGACTGTAAAGAACAGTTTGCCGGAGCGAAACCCCCTAGCCATCAGGAAGATGGGGCATGAAAGGGCTTGTGTAACCTCGCCAGCCAGTGCCGCTGGAAGTGCAAAAACGGAAAGTGCGAAAAGTATTCTCCAAAGATGCGCGAGTCATTATGACGGATGACAGCGTGATCTATCCGTATGCGATGAAGAGAACCGGACTCAAACACAGCACAGTCACTCACAGCAAAGGCGAGTATGCGCGATATACCAAGTCCGGAAACATTAACACAAACACTTGTCGAGAG
>JASLFF010000324.1 GCA_030150795.1 Terriglobales bacterium
TTCGATCAACCAATCACGTGCGATCACCCGATAACCCGATCCCGTTCAGCCCCTGTGATCATCAACAAAGTAATGCAAACGATCAGGGCGGTGCTCCGTGAAATCTTCGACGAATCCGCCTACGACCGCTTCTTGCGGCGAACACACGCGTCCCGCTCGGTTGCGAGCTATCGTGCCTTTACGCGCGAACGTGACGCCGCCATGCTGAAGAAGCCCAGGTGCTGTTGAACACAAGAATGCCGGGGCCTTCCCCGGCATCAAGCTACCCTGCAACGCCCAGACCGGCTCCGCCGATCCACTCTGCTGCTGCAAGAACTAGAAGTGTGATCATGGTGGTACCTTCCTTTCGTAGATGTCGCCCGGGATTATCTCCGAGGCGAGAGCGATCGGCAAGAACGAAAAAACGCCTCGGTCGACCGGCGCACAAGATTCACACATCGCTGGCGCTGAACAGCATTTATCGATGGCCAGGTCCTTGAATCTGCGGTACTCAGGATTTCGGCAGAAGGTTTTCGCTCCCCTCATGCCTTCTAACGGATCAAGTTTGGCGCGAAGCGACGTAAAAATTAGGTGTACACTCTCCTCAATGCGTGTCCTGGGAATCGATTGCGGCAGTGAGTACACCGGTTTTGGCGTGGTGGAAGAAATGGCAGATCGAAAGCTGGTTTGCCATGTGAATGGAGCCATCAAACTGAAATCGGGGACACCCATGGCGGCCAAGCTGAAGAAGATTTTTGCCGAACTCACAGCCATCATCGCCAAACACCAGCCGGAAATCATGGCGATTGAAGATGTGTTTTACGCCGTTAACGTAAAAAGCGCTCTCAAACTCGGACAAGTGAGGGGAGTGGCCATGCTGGCTGCGTCTACTTCAGGCCTACAGGTGGCGGAGTATTCGCCGCTTTCGATCAAGTCCGCCGTGGTTGGTTATGGCCGCGCAGATAAGTTTCAAGTGCAGCAGATGGTTACGCGCCTCCTGAAGCTGCCTGCCGCGCCGGAACCCACGGACGCCTCAGACGCGCTGGCCATTGCCATTTGCCATATTCACACATCGGCCACGAATAGCCGCTATGCAGCGGTGTCGAGATGAAACGCGCTTCCCTCATTCTCTTTTTGCTGACATTGCCGGCAGCGCTGGTATTGTGGGGGCAGCAGAACGCCGGGCAACACCCTGCTCTGCCGACCATTACTTTTGACCGGGTATGGGAAACGTTCACGCCGCAGAACGTCAACATTACGGTGCAGGCTACAGGGCCTGCCAAATATGTTTCGCGGAATCCATTCACGCCGCCCGACCAGGCGGGTGCAGATCCGGATTACCTGCTCGAATTCACGCTATCTGCACGGAACCAGGAACGGCTTTTCCGTGATGCCAAAGAAGCCAATTATTTCAATGGTGATTTCAGCTACAAGAAGCATGCGGTTGCCACCACCGGCAAAAAGACCCTGACCTATGCTGACCCGAACCGCTATTTTGAGACGACCGTCGACTATTCGGAGAACAGAGCTATCCAGGAAATTACGAACATCTTTGCCGGGATTTCCAACACCATTGAGCACGGACGCAAGCTGCAATTTCTGCATCGCTTTGACAAACTTGGCCTGGAAGAGGAGCTGAAAGGCATGGAAGCGGCCGTGGAGAGCCATAATCTGGCGGAACTGCAAATCATCCGGCCCACGCTGGAAAGCATCGCCGCGGACAGCACCGTTCTCAATATTGCCCGCCAAAGGGCCAAAAGACTGCTCGCTAAAGCCAATTCTGAGTGAAGCAATGAGCAGTTCTGACTTTAAAAGTTAAGTATCGTCAATAACACTTAACAATAAGAAACTAAGTGTCTAAAGACCGATCTAATACAGTAGCAAGGCTTTTAGGAGGGTTTTATGCCGCTCCACTCTTTTATGTTCCGAAACTCAATGAGCCGCCTGCGTAAGACGGGGCTGCTGGCCATGATTTTTGCGCTGGTATTTTCTCTGGCGCCGCTTTCTCGCGCCCAAGATTACCAAGACGAAGACGGCCATGATTCGCAGGCGCGGATCGTGCGCATCAGCTATGTTGAAGGTGAAGTTCGCCTGGACACTGGCCACGGCTATGAGAGCGCGACTATGAACGTCCCGCTCATGGAACGCGACTGGCTGCAAACCGGCCATGACGGCTGGGCTGAAGTGCAGTTGGAAGATGGCAGCCTGGTCCGGCTGGCTCCCGATACAGTGATTGCGTTCACGCAATTGGCGCGGGCATCATCGGGGGCAACGCTCACCACAGTGGACCTTGATCAGGGCGAGGCTGAGTTTAAGATCGCGCAGCACAATGACGGCGAATTCAACGTAACGGTGAAGAGAAATACCATTGCGCTTACCCGCTCCAGCTCGTTCCGAGTAACCAGCACGAATGCCAGTCCTCTGGAAGTTGCCGTGCTGAAGGGCGAAGTTGGCGTGAGCGACACGGATAATGGCGGCGAAGTCGCCGTAAAGCAAAACGAAACCTTTGTCCTGGACCCAAATGATGTGGCGCGCTACGCGCTGGATAAAGGCGTGGACGCCGACGATCTGGACCAGTGGAGCGCCCAGCGCGACGATGCTTTGAGCACTTACGCTTCTTCAAGCGGCAGGTATATACAATCACCGTATCAATATGGCGCGAGCGACCTGAATTATTACGGCCAGTATTATGACGTCCCGGGATACGGCGAAGTCTGGCAGCCGAACAACGTTGGGCTGGGATGGGACCCATTCAGCAACGGCTATTGGAGCTACGCTCCCGGCTTTGGATATACATGGGTTTCAGCTTATCCGTGGGGATGGATGCCTTACCGGTATGGACGTTGGGTATTCGTCAACGGGCGCGGCTGGTTCTGGGCTCCGGGGGGCTGGAGCAGATGGTATAGCAGGCCCAGGCTTGTGAATGCACCTGCGGGATTTCATGCTCCGCTTCCGCCGTCAGACAGGCGCATTGTGGATCGCGGGCCGGTGAGAAATCGTCCTGAGCCTCCTGCCGGCAATGTCGGCGGAAGGACTACTGGTTCTGTTGAAGGCAGGAATGTTGGCCATGATGGCGATAATCGCAACGTCGGTCGTTCCAACGGAGATAGAGGCGACCGGCGCGTGTATACGAATGACGATGTGGCGAGAGTGCCAAGGACTGACAATCCGCCACCGCAGCCAAAGCTCGACGCTAACAACGATCGCGGACGCAATGATGGCGATCGCAATCCAAAGGTAGTGGAACAGCAGCCCACGCGGGACACTCGCGATCATGGAGGCGATTCTAATCGCGGACGTGACGACCATCAGGGACAGCCTGAGCCGGTAAGGCGTTCCAATAATGACGGTACGCCACCGCCGCAGACAGAACCGCAGCATAATTCGCAGCCGCAAACGTTTACGCCGAGCCCGCAACGGCCGATCGAGCACAATATGTACACGCCACCGCCGGCGCCTGCGGTCCATCAACAGGCTCCGCCGCCGGCCCCAGTGGTGCATCAACCCGCGCCGCCAGCGCCTGCCGTACATCAGTCGGCGCCACCGCCGGAGAGTCATTTTAGATCGTCAGATTAAGGCTCGCACGGCAGACCGAGGTAGGAGCTTTAACCACAAAAACACAAAGGGACACGAAGTTTGATCTTCGCGTCCCTTTTGTTTTTCGGAACGTCAATTCACAAAGGCA
>JASLFF010000350.1 GCA_030150795.1 Terriglobales bacterium
GTCTTCATTCCGGTCAGAATGGCGCGATATCCGGTACAGCGGCAGATGTTGCCGTCGAAAATGTCTTCGATTTCCTTCTTTGTGGCCTTGGGATTGTTCACAATGAACTCTGACATGTTCATCACAAAGCCCACGCTGCAATAGCCGCACTGGCTGCCGTTGTTCATGGCCAGCCGGTATGCCACCGGGTTCATGCCTTCATGCACTTGGCAGGTAGGATGCTCAGCCGCTTCCTCTCCCACCTCTTTGAGCTCGGGTTCGTGGCTCTTGGCCAGTGCAACGAGAGCCATCTTCACAGACGCCTGCACTTCTTTCCTTTTCGCCTCCGTCTGTAGATGGGCCTGAACTACCGCCGGCAGCGGTGGGGCCTCAATGGAAGCGCCGCCACGGGAGAATGTGGGAGCGTGATCAGGGTGGGCAGGATTCGGACGCCGCGCCGCACCTGTGCCTTCAACTGTAGTTACTACCAAGCCGCCAAGCGCGCACACCGGACGCAAACACGAATTGATGGCGCGATGCTCAATTTCCTTCTCAGCCGGGTTCCAGTTGGAGAGGATAACCGTGCATCCGCCGCAACCGCCCTGGCCGCAGGGTTTCTTTGGCCCAGCCAGTGCAACTTCCGGGGAACGCAGGTAATCAATCAGCAGCAGGTCAGGCGAAGGATCTTGAATGGAAACTTCTTTTCCATTGAGGAAGAAGGAGACTTGATTTGCCATTCTTTCAGGCTCAGCTTTCTTGTTGATCTGCGCAAAATATATCTCTCCGTTCGCGAATATGCAAACTGCTTTTTCGTATCCACGCGCAAATATTATTTGTGATTCCATTTGCACAGAGACAATTCAAGAATGCGACATCAGAACAGCCCGCTCGATCAGCGAAGATCCGAGCACTGTGCGCAATTTTTTGCTGAATGCAGCAGGCAGGCTAGAGAGACAGGGTAACTATTTTGATAATTTGCAGCATCTTCCATTGACGGCAAAGCAAATCGAGAGTTAGTCTTTTCATAATTTGTTCCCGGAGTCGACTTTCGTCGGTTCCTCCACCGGTCTCAATCGCAATTGGGTGGTCGGCGGACTCCACAGAATCTAGCCCCAGATTTTGGAAAAGCAACAGAATCAGAAGCTCCCCAAAGGAGCAGGGGGATTTTTGTGCCACTTCGCACGGCGGAAGCGCGCTGTGGCAAAGACTGATGTTTCAAACATTGGCTGGAACAACTGGCAAGGAGGAATTCGCCACATGCCTTTTCAATGGCTCATCAACATCAATCCAAACGCAACCAAACCGCCCCGTGTGAAGTTTAATCCGAACCCGCTGCCGCAAGTCCAGCCTGGAGACAACATTGTATGGGCCAACAACGACTCAGTGCCGCATTGGCCCGGTGTAGCTGGAAATCCTGCTTTCTTCATGCCAAATCAGATTGCGCCCAACTCTTCTTCCAGTGCGTTCGCTCCCACTGACGCAGGGAATATTGATTACTTCTGCTCATTGCATCCGGACGAAAAGGGCACAATCCAGGTGATAGCCCCGCCGCCACCGCCGCCCAGCAAATGATCCAGCGTGATAATGCCCACAACACTCCCATTCAAGGCGATCTCCGCGCGGATGCCGCAAAAGAAAGGATTCGTTATGGCAAGCTGCCAAGCTGTAAATTCTGAAGATACTCATGATGAGAAGGGCAAGAGCCGGAGGCGACAAATCACCTCCCTGTTTGCAAGCTGCGGCCTTTTCATGGTCCTTTTCTTTTTTGTTCCGCGCGCCACTGCACAGGGCCCGCAAATTGTAGATTGCCCCAATCCTCTTACCGGCCAGGCGCTTCTCACCGTGCCGGAGATCAAGAGCCAGGCCGGACGGCTGAAAGCTTTGCTTGTGCTAAGTGATAACGACAAGCGTGTGATGTGGGACGCCGGAAGTACGCCGCGCTGTGCCACTCAGTTCATGAGGTTTTTTCATGGACGCAGCCTTTTGAAGCCAGGTCCGGAAGACCCGCTTTTTTCCAAGAGCGATCCTATTCCGGGCCCGACACTGCGGGCCAGAGTGGGCGACCTGATTGAGGTCCAGTTTGAAAACCTTATCAATACACAACATTTCATCAACTCGCTTGACCGTGGGGACGGCGGTTGCGATATCACCTTTGCCGGTTCCGGGCAAAAATCGGCAAACCTGAATGCTGACAAGATGCCGAATTGCCTGCACGGCTCCAGCACCGTAAACGTGCATTTCCATGGGACGCACACAACTCCCAATACCACCGGCGATAATGTGCTGCTATTCATTCGTCCGGCCCAGGCTGCATTGCCGCCTGACGGTCAAAAGGCCATCAACGATTTCTTTACGGCCTGCGAAAAAACCGGCACACCCGCGTACTGGAACGATATGCCGACCCCATGGCAGGCGCTGCAAAAACAGTGGGTCACAAACTATGACAATTCAGCGCCTTATGAAGGACAGTCGCCGCCGAAGGGCGGACCTCCAGTGCTGCCCCCGGACATGCAACTCTCTCCGGTCAACCAGACGGAGATTGCAAACCGCATGTGGCCCCAATACCACATCGGGTACTTTCCTTATTGCTTCAGGGTTCCGACTTACGACCCGGCAAAGGTGAAGATGGGGCAGTCGCCAGGGACGCACTGGTACCATGCTCACAAGCACGGATCTACAGCCCTCAATGTCGCCAATGGCATGACGGGAGCTTTCATTATTGAAGGCAAATATGATGACGACCTGAACAAATTCTATAAATCAAACCCCGCCTGGAAGTTTCAGCAGCAGGTCCTTGTCATCCAACAGCTAACTACCGTGCTGAACCTCACCGTTCCCGGAGGAGGACCGGGCAGCCGTTCTGTGCCGCCGCTGTCAGTAAACGGGCGTCTTTCACCCGTGATTACTATGCAGCCGAACCAGGTCCAGCTCTGGCGGCTGATCAACGGTGCGGAGCGCGATGCAGCTCTTTTTCAAGGCTTCTTTGCGCGTGGTTCCACTGCAGCGTGTACGGGCACTCCAACCGCGACGTGCGTGCATTGGATGCAGACTGCCCAGGATGGCGTCCAATTCAAATTTTCAAACTATGTTGGGACCGAGGACAGCCACATTAATATGGCGCCCGCGAACCGTGCAGACTTGCTGGTGCAGGCGCCTTCCACTGAGGGCACCTATGATCTAAAAGTCCAGGCTGGACTCTGCCGGCAGAACTGCGCCTCACAGACAGAAACGCTGTTGACCGTGGTGGTGAAAGGCAGCGCCATTTCTCCCGCCATGCCATTCATTAC
>JASLFF010000423.1 GCA_030150795.1 Terriglobales bacterium
CGCACATCTGGAAAATTACGCGTCCGGGCAGCCGCTTTGACTGGATGACCCCAAACAAAGATCCGCTTGACCGCAGGATTGTGAACCGGACAGGAAGCGTGGATGGCCTCGCCTGCCAGATCGTGGAGAGCACCCAGATCAATGGCGGCCAGGCGCACTTCTATATGGAGCCGCAGGCTTGCATTGCGCTGCCCGCGGATGAGCGGCGCATCATCGTGAAACCTTCCACCCAAAGCCCCATGGAAATGCATGCCACCACGGCCATGGCGCTCGGCATTGAATACCATCGCATTGACGTGCAGGTGCCGGCGGTAGGCGGCGGATTTGGAGGCAAGACGGAACAGGCGCGTTTTGTTGTAGGTCCCACTGCCGTAGCTGCCTATTCAAGCAAGCAGCCGGTGCGCGTGGCCGTGCCGCGTGAAGAAGACACCATCATGATCGGCAAGCGCCACGCCTATTACGGCCAATACCAGATTGCGGTTGACCGGGGCCTGGCCAATCCTGATGACAAAGGAATCATTCGCGGCTTCCAGACCAAAATGTACGGCGATGGTGGCGCGTTCTACGACTGCTCTTTTATCGTGTCGAACTGCATCCAGCTTCGCGCCGACAACGCTTACAAGATTACGAACTTTGAAAACCAGCTTGATGTCTGCCGCACCAACACCGCCCCAAGCACGGCGATGCGCGCTTTTGGCGATGTCCAGGGAAAGAACATCATCGAGAACGCCATTGACGACGCAGCTTTCTCCCTCGGCATGCGGGCGGAAGAGTTGCGCGAGAAAAATTTCTATGATCGTGGGGATGTCACTCCATTCGGACAGGCCTTGTCTTACTGCTACATGAAAGACGTCTGGGAGTATCTGAAGAAAGTATCCAACTATTACAAGAAACGACAGGCCGTGGATGAGTTCAACGCGAAGAACCGTTGGCGCAAGCAGGGCCTGGGCATGATCCCCGTGAAGTATGGTTCCGGATACAACTTCGTGCAGATTGAGCAGGCGGCGGCCATCATCTCCATTAATCAGGGCGATGGCAGTGTGATCATCCACCAGGGCGGCATCGAAATGGGACAGGGGCTGACGACCCAGATTGTGCAGGTTGCCAGCTACGTGCTCAATGTGCCGATGGAAATGATCTATGTGGAGACCACGCGCACCAGCGTGACTCCGCATCCCACCAGCACCGGCGGCTCCACGGGAACCACATATAACGGAACTGCCGTGAAGAGAACGTGCGAGCAGTTAACGTCGCGGCTCATGGAATTTGCTTATGAGATGCTGAAAGAAAACGGTCCAGCATATTGCAAGCAACAGAACATAGATTTCTGGAACTATGGTCAGCAGGGCTGGGCAGCAGAAATAGTGACCGAGGTCAATGGCAAGAAAGTAAAGAAACTTATCTGGCAATACCTGGTGCAGCTTGCTTACAGCAAGCGCGTGAACCTGATTGCCAGCTTTACTGCGCCGATCCAGGGAGGCACCACCCCGGTACCGGCGATGACATTCAAGAGCGCGAAAGACCAGCCGGTAATACCGGGCATTGAACTCAGCCAATCAAGCCAGATTAGCGGCATTGTTGATTCATTTATCGGCTTCACCTATTCCGGCGCGTGCTCGGTGGTGGAAGTGGACATCCTGACAGGCGAAGTGAAGATCCTGAGCGCAGATATTGTCTATGACATGGGCTGGAGCCTGAATCCGGCCATTGATATCGGCCAGGTAGAAGGTGCTTTTATCCAGGGCGTGGGCTATCTTCTGACAGAAAAACTGGTGTTCGAGCAGGAAGGGCTTGAAAAAGGACGGCTGAACAGCGTGAACACATGGCGCTATAAACCTCCGGCAGTTACGACGATTCCGCTGGAAATGAATGTGCATCTCTTCCCGCGCGACATCGCCAAGAACGTGCCTGAAGACCCCAACGATCTATTCTCATCGAAAGAAGTGGGCGAGCCCCCGCTGGTGCTTTCCAACAGCGTGTTTTTTGCCGTGAAGGATGCGGTGCGCGCTTCACGTCTGGAACGCAACCTCAGTGGCCTGTTCAGAATGGATGCTCCCGCTACCGTGCAGGAAGTCAGGCGCGCCTGCGATGTTTCCATTAATGACTTTAAAAATCCTCACTAAACATAGGCTCGAAAGGCGCGGCTTGGGCCGCGTCTTATAAGCCTGGGTCAGGCTATCTTCAGCCCAGGTTCCCCGTACCACGCAGTTAACCTGATCTCGCAAGGAGAGAATCGATGAACCTACGTCGGAATGAGACCACCAATAAATCGGATCGCCAAGCCCGCCCGCTCAAGCCTGCACTGCATAGGCAGTTTTTCGCCGTGTTCGGACTCCTGCTACTCGGCGCTGTGATGTTTATCGTCGCTTGCAATTCCCAACCTGCTCAGCCGGCGCCTGCGGAGAACAAGACGCCGGCCCCACAATCAGCTTCAGCTGTCGCGCTCTCTGCAACAAAAGAACGCGGCGTGAGCTTTCCGGATTTCGGCTTTATGGTCAAGCCTGCGGACTACATTCAGAACTACTCTGACCAGCCTATCTTCCGGCTGAAAGCCGATTTTCCCAA
>JASLFF010000503.1 GCA_030150795.1 Terriglobales bacterium
GATGCCGGTGGGCGCGCCTATCGGCTTCTCTGGAGATTTCTCCAGCGTCTTGGCCAGCGTGGTCTCAGCCCAACGCTTTTCCGAGTCAGACGGGTGGCGGCCTTCAAAAACGTCCGCAATGGGGCTTTCCGCAATGCCGCTTGGGTCTTTCTTCTTGTTCAAGTGATCTGCCATAGAGCAATTTTAAACCAAGCTCAATCTCAGCGAATATAAGGACGCTATTTGCCCGCAGCCGCAACGGTGTTCTGGAGCACGAGTTGCTCCTGGTCGGCAGCCAGTACCTTGTCAAAGAAACCCTTAAGCTCAGGATATTGCATTACGGGAAACATGACTCCATTCACCACAAGTGCTCTCTTGCTGACGAATTGACTGTCGGTAAAGCTTCTCGAGGTCAGAAAACGGGTTGACAAGAGTTTCACATCCGTCGCGGCGGGAACGGATTCCGGCGAATAGCCTTCGGGAGCCTCCAGAATCAGGTTATCCAGCTCCTGATATGCGAAGGGGAAATAAACTGCGTATTTACGTTCCGCATGGTGGAAAACCTCTTGCTGCTTTGTTGTGCGGAACAATGCAGCCGGAACCAGCAACCTCTTCCCCACGGTCTGGGCAAAAGCAGGGACTTCGACTTTGTAGTGCACGTGCAGAGGCTCTTCCGTAGCTTCCCAGCCCTCGACGCGGTCAAGGGTCACAATAGAGTCTGGGGGTAGCCATGCCTTGGCCTCGTCCTCAAGCCTCTTGCGACGGCCTGCCTCGTCCTCCTGGATCGCAGCAATACGGTGCTCCAGGGCGGCATTGCCTTTAAGCTCGACCTCGATTGTGCCTTTCAGCGAGCCATCCGTTCCAAGCTTGCCGTGGGCCACGCGGCGGATGGGTGTCTTATCCGCAATAGCCGGAAGAATCGCGACAAAGCTTCCGCCGCCTTTTTCCAGCCGGAGTCCTTGATCCGAGGCATGTATCCAGCGGACCAGACCAAAGGGACAGAACGCGGTACCGGGATCGAGGTAGATTTCATTTCCATTGAGCCTAACCACGGCTATTTCCGAGGAAAGCTGGCGCGCAGACAAATACTTGGGTTTGAAGAAATACAGCGTGTGGTTGGCGGCGCGAACCATCTGCGCTTCAAAGCCGGCGGCGCGGGCCAGCGCTACAAACAGGCGGGCGATGTCATTATGCGTGCCGTAGCCGCGGTCCAGCACGTCCCCCGCGTTTTCGTTCGGCTTCAGCTCTTCTTTCAGCTCTTCCTTCTGTGTGCGCTCACGCTCAAAGCTCAAGTTTCTGGTCTTCTGCGCCAGCGCATAGAGCTTGCGCAGCTTTTTTTACGGATCGGCCTCACCGGCACCGGCCTGGGCAGCAGCATTGCGGATGGAGTCGCGGTTTCCGATGAAGCGCTCCGACTGGTCATACCAATCACGTCCATAGTCGCGCCAGAATGCTTCGGGAGATTTGACCTCGGAACCGCCGTAGAAGAAACGCACAATTGGCTTCAGGTTCCCTTCCGGAGGCGCATATTCCTCAGTCTTGAAGGCGGGCACATTTTCCAGCTCCAGTTCCACAGAGCCGCCTTTGCCTCGCGTCGGCGCCTTAACGTCGCCGTAGACCACGTAAGAAAGAAGCGTGTCATCGCCGTAGCGGGAGTTCTTAGTCACCAAGCCGCCGTAATAACCTTTCATGGAAAACCGTTCTTTGAGCGTGAAGAGTTTGTGCTGTACGGACCACTCTCTATCAATTGCATAATGGCCCCATTCATAACGGTACTTGTATTCAATAATGCTGCCCACCGTCACATCCGGCATAGCGAATGTCTCGGCAACAAATTGGATCCGGGTGGATGGTGCGCGCTTTCAGATCAATAAAACGATAAAGGGGCTCGACGGGAATTTCGACGTTGGCATACTGCTTGCCCGCATCATTCAGGATTTTGATGCGATGGTAAAAAAACTGGATCCCCTTATTGTCGTCATGATAGTCGGCGTAATAGAGCTGAATGGCCGAAGCACCGGGATCACCGGGAACCTCCTTGATTTCGCGGTCTTGAGCCGTAATCTCGCGCCAGTCCTGGTTTTGTGCAAAACTGGTCCAGGGCAGTAACAACAGCCACATCCATAAGAGATATCCATAGTTTTTCATCGTCGTTCCCGCGCATCTCTAAGATAGACCGACTGCAAATGTAGATTAAGACTTTCCAGGCAGACTAGTTGGCTTTCTTCAGAACAGCCATGTTCTTTTCATCCAGATTAATCTGGCTGAAAAATTTCTTGAGCTCGTCTATGTGTTCCATAGGTACTTGCGTGGACAACTGCTTGTACTCCCGCGTATATTTCAGGGTCCCTCCCAAGCTTTCCGTCTTGCTTACATATTCCACAAAGGGGAAGGTGACCTTTGCCGGGTCAGGCAACTCGTCTACCTTGAATCCGTCGGGCAGAGTGATTTCCACGGTATCGCGATCGAGAAACGGCCCGCGGAACTCATAGGCGTAGTGCCGGGGCTTGTTGGCGTCCCACGGCCCAGCCAGTTCTCCGAGCACGCGCGGACGCACCAGCAGCATGGAGCCTGCGCTCTTGGCGTAATGCGCCGCGCTGAAGTTGAACTTGATGATCAGATCCTGATCGATGTCATTGGCATTGACCAGCTCGTATTTATCGAGCTGGAAATTGCCGAGCGAATTCGCAACCAAGCGTTCAATGATCTTTTTGCGGTCATTTTCGGTTTCATGCTGGAGAAACTCGCGTCCCAGCATGGCGTTGAAGCCGGTATAGCGCTCCTCGATTTCGCCCTTCAGAGTTCCATCA
>JASLFF010000598.1 GCA_030150795.1 Terriglobales bacterium
GACGCAAAGGGTGGGTAACCCAAACGTCCGACGAATCACGCTGTTCCTCACCAAGCCGTGAATAACAAAATGTCCAACCAATCACTCTGCCCCTTACCAAACCGTGGGTGCCCCATCCTTTGCGTCCAGTGTGATCGCATATTTATTCACGCTCATTGCGGACGCAAAGGGTGGGTAACCAAGACGTTTAAACCTTAACGATTGCAGCGATATTGGATTCCCAATCGATGACATAGAGGAACCCGGTAAAGCGCGACTTAGTTGCGTCTCCGGGATGATGGCGATGGAACATTGACTGGATATTACTCTCAGAGAGAAGAGGGATGGAGCAAGATCGAAATTTGATCTCAACCCACCCTTTGCGTCCGTCGTCAGGATTTTTTGAATGTAAACAGTCTCGCAGGACGCAAAGGATGGGGCACCCACGATTTTGGTGGGATACGCAATGAACAAAAGAAAAGAGCGGAGCCCCGAAAGCTCGGGCACTTTACTACATCTCTACTTCGGCTCCAGCCTCAGCTCATGCGCCTTCGTCTCTTGCACTCCCGCATCCGTAAACGCCAGCGAAAACGTCTTGTTGTTGTACCAGGCGTCCCAGTGGTCCATGTAATGCGGGCTGAACGGCTGGCCGGATTCACCGAGCACGATATTGAACGTGGAAGCGTCAAGGTTGGAGAAGTCCACGGTCATGCGTTCCGACGGGCCAAAGCCCCGGCCCACCTGCTTGACGGTATAGCCGCCGCCGGATTGAGGCTTCGTGCCCGGTCCGGCGACGCTCATGTGTCCGTGCAGGATAGGCAGGCCATTGAACACGGGATGGCTGATCGACACGGGATAAACTTCGCCATACTTCCATGTCTTCAGGTCGGCAGGCGCATCTTTAAGCGCTTTCTCTACTGCGGCGGTGAGAAAGTCATTAAAGTTGTCATAGCCGGGAGGCAGCCAGCGCGCAGGTTGATTGGCGACGATATTTTCCAGCGCCACGGCGGCCTCTGACCATTCGTAGTTGTCGGCGTCATTGCCGAGCTTGGGATCGAGCAGCATCTCCCAAAGGTAGCGGCGCGTGCGGACTTCGATGGTCGGCGCGACGGAGTCGGCCAGCATTTGTCCGTCCCAGCCGCGCATCAGGTCTGCGGCCTGGCGCGTGCGGTCCGTGGCTTTGGAGCTGTGGTCAATGGCGTAGACCATTTTGTCGGCAAAGAAGCGATCGTATTCGGATGTTATGTCCGTCTGCAGGGCCAGCATGTCCGCCGGAGAAAACTTCTTGTCCGTCTTGAGCAATTTGTAGATGCGCTCAGTGCGATACGGCGGGAACCACTGCGTGGCCAACTGATACGGATATCCTGCCGGCGTGATCTTTGAATTCGCCGTGGCGATAATTCCCGAAGGCGGATTGTAGAGGCTGGGCAGCTTGTCAAAAGGCAGATAGCCGGTCCAGTCATGCTTGCCGTCTGCGCCGTTCACCGGCACCGTGCCATCGCCGGAAGCGCGGATAGGCACAAAGCCCATCGGTTGATAGCCAATGTTGCCGTCAATATCGGCATAGACCACGTTTTGCGAGGGCGTGGCAAACATGGAAAGCGCTTTGCGGAACTGCTCCCAGTTTTGTGCGGAGTCAAGATCAAACAGCGGCACGCTGATGGCATGCGGATCATAGACCAGCCAGCCCAGCGCAATCTGCCGCGTCTCTCCGCGCAGCAGCGACGTGATGATTGGCCCGTGCCGCGTAACGGTCACGTCAAACGCCACATCAGGCTTGCCCTTGACGTGAATTACCTGGTGATCGATCTCTGGTTTCTGCCAGCCGGTAGGCGTTTGATATTCACCGGCAGCGTTGAAGTTTTCAATGAACAGGTCCTGCACGTCAGGATTGAGATTGGTAAATCCCCACGCGATGCGCTGGTTGTGCCCCACGCTGATGAAGGGCAGCCCGGGCAGGGAAAAGCCTTCAATGTTGAAGTCGCCTGAGTGGAGCTGCACCTCATACCAAACGCCGGGGACGCGGTGCGGCAGGTGCATATCATTCGACAGCAGCGGCTTGCCGGAAACCGTGTGCGCGCCGGAGATTACCCAGTTGTTCGATCCCGGCAGGCAGGCTTCGCAGGAATCGTCATTGATCTGCGGCAGAGATTGCAGCGGGGCAAAGCGGGGCGAGGCTTGGCTAATTTTTTTAGCGGGCGCAGTTGCAGGCGCATTTTTACTTGGAGCATTTGTATCGCTACTGTTTCCCGCTTCGCTGGCCGGCGGATGGTCGCGCCATGAATCGGGCGGATACAAATCTGCCATCAGCTCCGGAGAAAGCTTGGCGCCGATTTTTTCCCGCCAGTATTCAGTTTCATACTGCGGGTTGAGTAATTGACTCATCCCAATGCCAATGAGCAATGCGTCTGTAACCGTCCACGGACGCGGCTTATAGCCAAGAAGGGTGAACTCCATTGGAAGCGTTTTGCTGTGCTGGTCAATGAAAGCGTTCACACCCTTGGCATACGCCTCAAAGAACGCACGGTCGCGCGCCGGAAGCTGCTGGGTTACGCGCTCAGCGATCACGCGCAGCCGCATGGTACGCTGCTGCTTGTCATAGTCCACCCAGGTCTGGCGCGGACGCATGGCAGCCGTAGCGCGCGAAACCGGTTGCGGCGGCGCGCTGGAGGCAGGAAAAATCTCCGCCATCTCCCCGCCCACTGCGCGACGTGTGAGGTCCATCTGCCACAAACGGTCCTGGGCGGTCACGTAACCCTGGGCGAAGAACAGATCTTCAAAATTTGCTGCGGTAATATGCGGCACGCCGTGCGTATCTCGGACCACCGAGACCGGCGCCTGCAGCCCGGCAACGATGATTGTGCCATCGAGTTGCGGCAGGGCGGAGCGCGCGCCGTTATAGAACCAGAGGAATGCCAGAGTCCCGGCAATAAGAACCAGCAGCAGGATCCACAGAATGATCTTGAAGGCGACGCCGAAAAAGCCTTTGCGCGAGGCAGGAGCAGCAACAGTTGTAGCCATGGGCCAAGATTTTACCCGTATGGTTGCGCCAGCGGCAATCGGGATCAGCTATTGGCGTGTCACACCTTCCGCGTGAATTGCCAAAATCGCCGAAATTGCCAAAGATCGCCGAATGTGAGCATTCGAACCCGCGATGAATTTCGGGTGCTCAGCATTTCAATTTGGAGTCTTTGGCACTTTTGGCATTCTTGGCAATTCGCTGATTGCGTATAATGAAAATGAAATTCATTTTCATTTAAATAGTCTTTTTGGATCGATAACATGCTGCAACGACGGATTGACGATCATGCGCCGCCTTCGCGCGAATCCATGCGTGAAGCGCAGGAGATTTTTTACAAGCACCTGAAGCGCGTGGGTCTTAAGCATACTGACCAGCGCGATACCATCCTGCGCACCTTTCTTGAAACGCGTGATCATCTTTCCACCGATGAGCTTTTCCGCCTCGTCCGCAAGAAAGACGCCAAGGTCGGTTTTACCACGGTTTACCGCACGCTCAAGCTGCTGGCGGAATGCGGCCTGGCCAGCGCCGTTCCGTTTCCTGACGGCATGGCGCGTTATGAGCACCAGTTCAACCGCCGCAATCACCATCACATGGTCTGCACTGAGTGCGATGCGTCGGTTGAATTTTTCTCTCCTGAAGTAAACAAGCTGGAAGAAGAGATTGGCCGCAAATACCATTTTGACGCCACGCGCCATAACTTCCAGATTTATGGCGTGTGCGAAGACTGCCGCAAGAAAAGCCGCCGGGCGATCTAGTTCTTTAATCAAGACCGAAATCTTTGAAACGCAGAGGAACAGAGGTAATGGAGGACACGCTTCCTCCTTTCCTCCGTGTTTCAAGGTGTTTCTGATGACGTCGGTACAATGTTTGCGTGCTCTCTGTTCGCAAGTATCAGCCTCAAGATTTCCCGCGTCTGCTGGAAATCGACCAATCCTGCTTTGTTGAAGGCATCGCCTATTCCAAAGAAGAGATGCGTTACTTTGTCGGCATGCCAACGGCAATCTCGTTGGTCGGTTTGCAGGAAGAAAAGATCGTTGGTTTTGTGATTGCGGACCGTTTTCGTCCGCGACGCGCTTCGCGGTCGATGGGCAAGATCATCACTATTGACGTAGCCCCGGAGGCCCAGCACAGCGGCATGGGAACCCTGCTAATGTCTTCTGCGGAAGTCGAACTGAAGCAAGCCGGTTGCGATTATGTCTCGCTTGAGGTGGCGGTCGATAACGAACCCGCGCTCAAGTTTTACAAGAAACATGGTTACGCGGTGCTGAAAGTCCTGCCGCGCTATTATCTGGATTCCATCGATGGGCTGCTGATGGGGAAAAGGCTGTGAGGAGATTGCCAAAATCGCCGAAATTGCCAAAATTGAAAATTGAGAGGAACTCTTTGAAACGCAAAGGAACGAGCGAAGCGAGGATTGGAATAATTTCCGATGAGCCGGTATTAGTTGGTCTGTATATCCATAATTTGTCTGTGTTCATGCGTGGCGAGGGTTTCAATTTTGGCAATCTTTGGCAATTTCGGCGATTCTGGCAATTCCAGAGGGCCCATCGCCCAATTTAATTTAGAATCACGGGTTTTATGTCTACTCGTCCCTCTCTCCGAATCGCTATTGATAGCGGCGGCACGTTTACTGACTGCGTATGGCTTCAGGATTCCACTCTGCAAATCCTGAAAGTATTTTCCACGCCCGCTGATCCGTCCAAGTCGATTGCCGATGCGGTGAGCAGGATCGCAGCCGATGCGCACGAGATTGTCGTGCTGCACGGGACGACGGTCGGGACCAACACGCTTCTCCAGCGCAAAGGCGCGCGCGTGGCTTTTGTAACGACGAAAGGTTTTGAAGATTCAATCGAAATCGGCCGCCAGCAACGCCCCAAGCTGTACGATTTTTTCTTTGAGAAGGATCCCGCGCTCTCGCCGGCTGAGTTGCGCTTTGGCGTCGATGAGCGCACTTCCGCCGAAGGCACAGTGTTGCGCGCGCCTACAGAAGCATCACTCAACGATCTTGCGGTGCAGATCGTCGCGCAAAAGCCGCAGGCCATCGCACTCTCTTTGCTGTTTTCTTTTGCCAATCCTCAAAATGAAAAAGCAGTCTTCGCCGCGCTGGCCGGTCTGAATATACCGCTCTCTGTTTCACACCAGATCTTGCCGGAATTCCGCGAGTATGAGCGCGCCAGCACGGTGCTGGTAAATGCATATCTGCAGCCGGTGATGCAGCGCTATTTGCAGAAGCTGGAAGAAAGACTGTCGTCGGGGCAGGAACGAGCACAGGCAAGAGTGCCTGTGCCACAAAATCAAGAACATCGACGGTCAGGAGGATCTCCATCGCAGCCGAGGGCGGCTGCGGTCCAGAGTTCGAAGAAACAAGTTTTCGTGATGCAATCCAGCGGCGGCATCACCGCGCTCAATACCGCGGCAGAGCAGCCTGTACGCACTGTTCTTTCAGGGCCCGCGGGCGGCATTGTGGGCGCGGCCGCGGTGGCAAAGCGCAGCGGATTCGACCGTATTATCACGTTTGATATGGGCGGGACTTCTTCTGACGTCGCGCTGATTGATGGCGAGCCCAGCACAACCAATGAGGCTGATGTCGCTGGACTTCCAGTGCGCGTGCCGGTGCTGGATATTCACACCGTTGGCGCTGGCGGAGGATCTCTGGCCCGTTTTGATGCCGGTGGCGCATTGCGCGTGGGGCCGGAATCCGCCGGAGCTGATCCCGGGCCAATCTGTTACGGCAAAGGCGAACGTCCCACCGTGACGGACGCCAACTTGCTTCTTGGCCGTCTTCCTGCCGACCAGTTTCTTGGCGGCGATTTTCAACTCGATCTCCCGCGCACACAAAGGATCGTTGCGGAATGGCTCAAGAAAAACCACAGCGGCCTCTCTCCGGAAGACTTTGCTGCAGGGGTGGTGCGCGTGGTGAATGCCAATATGGAGAAAGCAATCCGTGTAGTTTCGATTGAGCGCGGGCATGATCCACGGCAGTTCTCGCTGGTTGCATTCGGCGGCGCGGGCGCAATGCATGCCTGCGAACTCGCGCATGCTCTACGGATTCCGCGCGTGATTGTTCCGGCATATCCCGGCGCACTCTCAGCGCTGGGGATTTTGATCAGCGATGTCGTCAAAGACCATTCCCGCACGATATTGCTGCGCGTAGCGCCGGGCGCTGCTTTTTCAGCGCGGCTTGACCCGGTCTTTGCCGAACTCAAGCGCAACATCGCGGCGGAACTGAAGAAAGAAGACTGGCAGGGAAGAGCGGTGTTTGAGCCGAGCTGCGACATTCGCTATCGGGGCCAGGGATACGAATTGAACCTGACGTATGGCGCTGACGTGCTCAAGCGCTTCCATGCCGAGCACAAGCGTCGCTATGGTTACAGCAGTCCGGAGCGCGATGTGGAGATCGTTACAGTGCGGATGCG
>JASLFF010000704.1 GCA_030150795.1 Terriglobales bacterium
AACGCTCATCACCCGCTGTAATGTCCTGCGGATCAACCCTGCCAGTTCGCCCAGATGCGCCGACTTCGAGGTGATAGATCGCTCAAAGGAAGACTCATGCTTGCGCGGCATGATCCAGATCTCATAAGGCACACGCGATGCAAACGGGCACATGGAAACATAGTGATTCAACGCTTCAACGATCCGGATAGAGTTCCGCAACTCCTGCCCCAGCGTGTCACAAAAAACGCAGCGCTCTTTTTCCAGGTAATAATCGCGCGAAGCCCGCAGTTCATACAGCACGCGCCGGGGGACAAACGTAGTGGCCGTCAGCTCGGAAACCGGATGGTCGAATTCCTGGCTTGCGGCCGGGCCATGGTTCTTGAACATGGTTACGTATTTGAATCGCAGGTCGCCTTTTAAGTCCTGGATGCGCTGGGCAGTCAGCAGCAGGAACTGTGAAATTTCGACATCGGAAGATTGCCACAACTCAATGTCATGGCGGATGCTCTGCACCAGAACCTCATGAGCGCCCACGGTGTTCATTGCGTCATAGATGCCTTCAGCGTGCCGATGCGGCTCACCCTCAATGCGGTAGAGCGGCGCCGGATGCACCATCGCAGAGATTGGACCACCGCCAAGCTCATTGCCGTTCAGCGTGGCAATCACCTGCGGCGCGTTCTGCGCTCCGGGACAAAATGGGCAATGTCCCGGCTGGGAGGGACGCTCAACGTCATCCCCCACGATGACCCAGGAGCGTGTAATGGGATCTTTGCGCAATTCCATGCTACATCTAGGAAAACAGAGGTTGGCAATCGCGGTCAATAGATGACTTTCATATTGACCAAAATCGATCTGTGCGTGTACTGATAAGAATCATGCCTATGACCGACAAACAACTCGTGATGGCACTGAAAGCAGTGGCCGATCCGGCGCGCGTAAAAATACTTCGACTATTGAAGCAAAAAGGCCAGTGCTCTATTGGAAAAGGCGTAGGCATGTGCGCCTGCGACGTGCAAGACCACGTCACGCTCTCACAACCAACAATTTCTCACCACATGTCGATCTTGCGGAAAGCCGGACTGGTGCAGGCGGAGAAGCACGGCTTGTGGATGTGGTATCGAAGGAACGAGAAGTCCCTGAAGGAGCTGGCGCATGCTGTAAGCGCCGAGCTGTAAAACCCTTTAGCCATAAAGGGATTTCATTTGAAGTCCCGAACCTGCGTTCAGTGCAGGTGAGGGACCCCTATTGCCTTTGACGCTCTTGAAGTGACCACAAACCAAGGAAGTCGCTAACAAAATAGAGACGATGTCCGTAGGGATCTCTCGCTTCTGCTCGAGATTTCAGAAAAAGCGTTCGTGTCCTTTGTGCTCCGCTTACCGCACCACTGACGCAAACATCGGCGACTGCAAGAGCTGCTGAAAATTCTTATCATCGGCTTTGAACTTGACCACCAGTTTATTGGTGTCACTATCTACGGTAGTGCCGTCGATTGCCGCTTTTTCCGTGGGGCTGGCGTCCATTTTCTTAAAGAGGATGCCGGCCTTCAGGACGGAAGAAAGGGTTGATGCAGTCACGTTGTCAGAGGTCAGGACGTTCAGGTTGAAGTCCACGCCATGATCAAAATCGATGGTGTAGCGCGAACCCAGCAGCTTTTTCTTCATGGTGTCAAATTCGCCGAGTTCAGCCGCGCTGCCCAAAGCTGACTTCAACATGGTCTCAGTCCCGGCAGAATCCAGCACGCTCCAGACGGTTCCCGCCTCAACGTTGGGAATCAGATCGGTGATCTCGCGATTGGCGTTCAGGCTCTGGCTGGAATTGTCGCGAGCATCAAGCGCGGCCTTCACGGCGGCGATGTCGCCAAACAACATGGTCCAGTCATCCAGAAAAGTCATCTGCATCCCACCTGCCATGGGATAGATCATGGAGCCATTCTTCTTGGTGCCTTTGATTTTCTGGTTGGTGATCTTGAGCATTATCTTTTTGCGCGGGAACTGGCCCTGCGCAATGCCGATCATCTGCAAGCCCTGGTCTTTCATCCGGAAAGACGCCAGCGTGATCTGGTCAATGTCCTTGTCGGGATTTACGCCGATATCTTTCAGCGCATCTTCAAACTGCTTCATGTTCGGCGGAAGGAGCTTGGCCTTCATGTCCATGGCCGTGTCAGAGTTTTTCATACGCCGGTAATCGACGTTAATGATCTGCTGGACCTCAATGGGAATCACTGTCCGCGCGGCCGTACCAAGTGAAGCAGCAAAAGCAGTAAGCCCGCTGGATAGGAATGCGAGCAAGATCACAAGAATGCGTTTCATAATCATATTTTAGTCCGGTTTTGCTTAATCTGATGCGTTCAGGTGCAGCTCAGGATGCTATTTTCCCATTACTTAAGGTATTCACCTCTGGAGATCCACTACTCTTGAACGTATCTCGTCGACAAAACCAGCATCTTTTAATGAGCTTAAGTTGATTTCCACGTTGGCCAAGGCCCCCACAATGGCCGAGCTGGCCAGGGACAACGCCACGGTAAGGTCAGAAGCCATGTTCGTGCTGGTAATGGGCTTCAGCGTCTCGATGATGTCTTTCACTTCGCGCGCTCTCTGCGCCGTATCCATGGGAACGGTGGTAGCGCCTTGCATGGCGGCTTCGATTGCCGCTTCACCGTCGCTGGAAGTTTTGGCCAGCTTGTAAGCCGCTAACACATGGTTGTAGTTTTCTGCGTCGGCGTCTATGAGGGCTTTCAATTCCTCACGCAGCTGCGCCAACCGGGCCAGAGCCGCGCTCAACTGCGGTTCATACTGCATATAAGCTTTCTTGGTGCGCGACATTGCAGCCACCATGCTTCCTAGCGCTGCCGCCATAGCAGCGACAGACGCTGCTGCGCTGCCTCCTCCGGGCGTAGCCGTGGGAGCAGCAAGCTGTTCGATGAACGGCTCAACGCCGGCGCGGATGCCGCCGACCGCCGTCTTGCCGCTGGTCACCGCCGCCAGCCGGTTTTCAAGAATCATTGAAGAATCAAAATTCTCTACCTGCAAAAACCACTCAGCCGCCTGCTCCAGAGCTTTCTTGGGAATGAGTCCGACAATTTCGCTGCTCAGCGGTTGCACGCCGTACCGCTCGGCTTCGCGCTTTACAAATTCAAAGACGCGGGCAATGGGCGTCTGTTCAAAGTCGGTCAGGTTCATGGACACCTGGGCCAGCCCGCGGACTTCAAATCCCGCGCCCTTTACATAGCGCAACCCACCGGAAGAGTAGCGCACAGCCTTGGCAATCTTTTTGGCGATATCAACGTCTTTGGTGTTGAGAAAAACGTTATAGGCAATGAGCGCTTTGCGCGCGCCTACCACAGTCGCCCCTGCTGTGGGATGACAGCGCGGATCGCCAAAGTCCGGGCAGCGCGCCGGATTCACCAAAATGTCTTCTCGCAGGCCTTCAAACTGGCCACGGCGGATGTTTTCCAGATTTTGCCGGTCAGGATTGGTAGCTGCTGATTCATACAGATAGACGGGAATCTTAAAGCGCCTCCATATCTCTTCTCCAACTTTGCGGGCAATGGCTACGCAATCTTCAATAGTGACTCCTTCAATCGGAATGAACGGAATCACGTCCGACGCGCCAATGCGCGGGTGAGCGCCCTGATGCTTCGTGAGATCAATCAGCTCAGAGGCTTTGCCAACGCCGCGAATCGCTGCCTCGGCAATGGCTTCGCGGTCGCCTACGATGGTGATCACGCAGCGGTTATGGTCGGAATCCATCTCGCGATCCAAAAGCGAGACGCCGGGGATTTTCATGGCCTCGACAATGGCGTCAACTACGGCTTTGTTGCG
>JASLFF010000700.1 GCA_030150795.1 Terriglobales bacterium
TGCCCCTGGGAGAAGTCGCCGCCCAGGTCTCCATTGAGCCAGAACTTGGCGCCGGTGAGATCAGTGGAGCCGTAATGCCCCGTGTTGACTTTATATGCGTTGTTGAACTTGCAATAGTTATGAGCCTGGCCGTGCTCGTGATGCGCAGCCGGATGAGGGTTGAAGTAGCACATGCAGAAGTGTGGACAACTGCAAGCTTCAATCGCGGTGGCGTTAATCGCCCAGTCTGCTGGAGAACCGTGTCCCACAGACATGCAGAGCAGGGCACCGATAGCCAAAATTACCACTTTGGGCATTGGAGTACCCCTTTCGGTTCGAATTATGCGCCACAAAATAAGCTAGTGCAAGGCAATGGAGCCTTGGCCAGAGATCAAAGCAGTAACTGAAAAGTCGGCCTGCCAATCCTGCCCTGGCAAGAGAAAGCCATTGCCGTGTACGATGTTTCGTCAAACTCCCTTAAGAAGAAGGACAGCCAACGTGTTTGAAAAGAATTTACTCGCAGGAAAAAGAATTTTGGTCACCGGCGGCGCAACCGGTCTGGGCAAGAGCATGGGCAAACGCTTTCTGGAACTGGGCGCATCGCTTTACATCTGTGGACGGCGCGAAGACGTGCTGGCAGAAGCCGCCGACGAATTGCGCAAGGCCACCGGCGGGACGGTAAAAACTTTTTCCTGTGATGTCCGCGACAATCAGCGAGTGACTGCCATGATTGACGCGATTTGGCAGGATGGGCCGCTGGACGCGCTGGTAAACAACGCTGCCGGTAATTTTCTCTGCCGCACGGAGGAGCTTTCCATTGGAGCGTTTGAAGCTGTGATTGGAATCGTGCTTATGGGAACGATTCATTGCACCATGGCGTGCGGCAAGCGATGGATCAAAGAAAAGCACAAAGCCAGCGTCTTGAGCATTACCACGACGTACGCACAATGGGGCTCGCCTTATGTGGTGCCGTCGTCAGTGGCAAAAGCAGGTGTGCTGAACCTGACGCGCAGCCTGGCGGTGGAGTGGGGCAAGCACGGGATTCGCTTTAACGCTATCGCGCCGGGGCCAGTGCCGACGGAAGGAGCATTCTCACGCCTTATGCCGGTAAAATCGCTGGAAGAGATGGCCAAAAAGAAGAATCCTCTTGGACGCTTTGGCACACATGAAGAACTTGCCGATCTGGCAGCGTTCCTGGTGAGCGACAAATCAGGCTATGTGAACGGAGAACAGATCGTGATGGATGGCGGCGAGCAGCTCAAAGGCGCAAGCGAGTTTGCTCACATGGGCGACATGCTGACGGAAGAGCAGTGGCAGATGATGAAACCGAAGAAAAAATAGCCAGAAGGGAAATGAGCCAATTTCCCGTTCATATTGCTATCGACAAAAATCTCTTCAGGCTCCTGATATATGACGCCATCGGAACGCACGATCGTTCCCGGCAAGGAGGTTGTCATGGGTGACTCTGAAATCGTAAAGGATCCTACTCAGAAACAGGATCAAACCCCGTCTCAACAAGAATCTTCCTTGGGCAAAGAATACATAAGGCTGGGTGGTGTCTTGGCCATCATGGCTTATCTTGTCTTGTTTGCGGCGGCAGATTTGTACGTTGTAGCGAAGATCTGGCCTCCGGCTCCGAGGCCTGCTGCGACACCGACGCCGACACCGTCAGCGCAGACGGCCACCAGCCCGGCACCTGGCTCTTCATCCAGTCCCGTGGCAACTCAAATGCCTGCAGCTCGGATGGCTGCTACGGCAGCTTCTCCTGCGCCTCAGCCGAGTCCCAGCGCCTCACCAGTGGGGGGTGAGAAGCAGGCGGCAGCAAGCCCAAACCCCAGTCCGGCTATACAAGGTGAGAAACCAGCGGCAACTTCCGAGCAAGATCAAGGGCCTTGGCCTGTGGAATTTTTCTGGGGGACGAAATATCAGCTCTCTCTCAATGAAACGCTTTTCCTCATCGTGATATTCTGCGGCGCCATGGGCGCACTAGTGCGCGCATTGCGTTCTTTCTTCTGGTACATCGGCATGCGTGAGCTTAAATGGAGCTGGGCAGCAATGTACATACTGTTGCCATTCGTCGGGGCGTTGATCGGCACGGTCTTCTACCTGCTCGTCCGAGGTGGATTGACGTCCACACTTGCTAACGTCTCCAGCGTGTACGGCTATGCCGCCATAAGCGCCCTCGTGGGCCTATTCAGTGATGAAGCCATCTTGCAGCTCAAGCAAATAGCGAACAAGATTCTTACCCCGGCGGAGCAGGGAAGGGACGCTGCGCCCCAACATGCCGCAGCCCCGCCATCGGCCGCCGCGCCGCCACCGAAGATTTCGGGGGTTTCACCAGCAACAGGAATAGCCGCCGGCAGCACCTCAGTGGTGATCAAGGGAGACAATTTTAACCAAGGCGCTAAGGTCAACTTAGGAGGTACGTCGGCGACCGTCGGAGTGATAACCAAAGGTAGCATCGCGATCACTACTCCAGCCCACACGGTTGGTGCGGTTGACGTGGAGGTCGTCAATGCTGATGGCCAGAAAGATATTCTTCGCGGCGGTTTCACGTATCAGTGAGTTTCTTTATGGGCCTGCTTTACGCTTGTCGATAGTGAGTGGCAATGCGGCCCTGGAGTTTATTAAACAAAGAGCAGCTTCGGGCCTGGGTGATTACGCACTGGTACCGAGGCTGCAACTTCTGTTTCTTTGCCGGCTTACTGCCCGGGTGATCCGAAGACACATTGCCAGCGCTGCCGCCACGTGTCTGCCTTCCGCACGTCATTCCAGATATCGACCCACTCATGGAAGGCGATGCGCAGCGGATTATAGCTATTAATATTTTTGGTCAGCCCGTAAACCACTTTTTCACCTTCAGGCTCAAAGCTGCTGAAGAGACGGTCCCATATGATGAGCACACCGGCGTGGTTGCGATCGAGATATTGCTGGTTCGATCCGTGATGGACGCGATGGTGCGAAGGCGTATTCAGCACCCATTCCAGCGGTCCCATGCGGCGCACGAGCTCGGTATGGATCCAGAACTGGTAAAGCAGACTGATGGACTGCATGGTAAGCACCATGATGGGCGCAAAACCAATCAGCGGCAGCCACAGCCAAAAGATGAACGTCATGAAGTTGCCGGTCCAGGTCTGGCGCAATGCTGTGCCCAGATTGTAGTGCTGCGACGAATGATGCACCACATGCGAGGCCCAGAACAGCCGGCATTCATGGCTGGTGCGGTGAAACCAATAATAAGTGAGGTCCTCAGCAAAAAACAAAATGGCCCAGGCCCACCATTGATATCCAATATTGAAGATAGCGAAGCGATGGACTGCGCTATAAGCCGCAAACATCAACGCCTTGTTGACCACGCTAAGGACTATGCTGCCCGTACCCATGGCGAGACTGGCGGCAGTGTCTTTGAACCGGTAGAGATCACGGCGCATCACCGCATCCAGCACCACTTCCAGCAGCAAAAGCGCGATGAAGCCGGGAA
>JASLFF010000793.1 GCA_030150795.1 Terriglobales bacterium
TAACTTAACTTACCTAACTTAAAGATTAATCAGACTTTGAGTTGGCTGAAGTAAACAAGCCGACAAGGGTTTGTAAAGTTCTTGTAAAGAGCCCCTACTGGGCTGGTTTAGTGCCGTTAATGCAAACGCAGAAAGCAGATATTAAGGACAGGACACCCTGCGAAAAACCAGGGAAAACGCAGGCTGTCCCGTCCTTCGTCGCGGCGCGCCAATCCTAGAAAGAAGCGCCTGGGGGCGGACCGCCTGGGCCACCGTGCCCGAAACCGCGCCCGCGCATGCCCATGCCATGATGTTTGCTTTCAAGAGCGTTCATCTTGGTCTGCTGGTCAGGGGTAAGTGTCTGGTAAAACGCAGCTTGCGCCTTGGCGTGTGAGGTGATCATCTGCGTAGTCAGATTGCCGATTGTATTGGCTGCCTGTTCAATTCCGGCGCTATCGTTCTTCTGGATTGCCGCTTTCAGGCTGTCATGCGCTGTACGCATCTGATCGTGGTTTGCTTTGGCGTTGTTCGCCGCTTCGCCAAAGATCGTGCTTGCCTGCTGTTGCTGTTGGGTGGTCAGCGACAGCTGTTTGGTCAGGAAATCAAGGTGGCGTTGCGCCATCTTCGCCGGATCAGGCGGATTCCCGTGTTGTGCCATGGCGAAAACGCTCGCCAGAGCCAGGACTGCTGTTACTTTCAAGAGGGTTGTTCTCATTTAGGTCTTCTCCGTGAAAATGCTCTTTGTTAAATCTATGAATAAAGCCTTATTTACCGCTGAATAATCCTGCTTATGAATCAGCGCAAAAGCGCCGCATTACCGTGCCGAACTCCTGTCGGAAATTTTCTTTGTGAACAAAATCAAACGCACCCGCATCTTCACAAGCTTTGCGCATCTCGGGCGACTCATCCGTGGACATAAGTACAACCCGCGCTGATGGGAACCTGTGGGCAAAAAACCATGCCAGTGTCAGCCCGTCAAGATAGGGCATGTTCACGTCCATAAGGACCATGTCGGGTTTCGTTTTCAAGACCGTCTCAATGGCTTCGCCGCCTTTTCCGGCGCGCGCCACCAGGTCGATAGTGGGTTCAAGTTCCAGCAGTTCGCAAGCCACCTGCAGGAACGTTGGCGAATCGTCAACCACAACCGTTCGGATACGGCTGGGATCAGGTTTGCGCAAGACTTCTTGCGCTAGTTCATTTCTCAACATCACTTGAGCCGGTGCTGCCATTCCGTCTTCACCTCAATAAAGCGCGATGTAATGATATGAACACCTTTCTCTATAACGGTGGGTAAAATGGCAGGCAGCGCGATGTAAAGAAAGTGTAAAGAAGAGGTTTATTTGAACAAAGCCATGCTCGCAGATTTGACGGCTTTTTGACTAGATCGATAGCGCCATTCGCAGTGCACGGTCAAGTTCCGCAATCTTTCCTGGAGGAAGTTGAGCTATAAAGTGCGAGAGCTCGACTTTTCGCACGCTGATCAAGTTGTCGCACGTGATCCAGCTTGGATGTTTTAGCCCTTCGTCCGGTCCTATGACTACCTGTGTAGAAAGATCCTGACCGTTAGAAAATATCGGCGCGCAGATTAAAGTAGAGAATTTGGAATCGATGAGCACCTGTCGGCTCACGATAACGAATAGGCGGTTCTTTTTGGGGTCGTCAGCCGGCCTGTGAACTCGATATATTTCGCCTCGCTTCATATCGGATCACTCGTCGCCAGCTTGATAATCCAGGACCTCAGCAGCCTCAAGATTTAAACTTTCCGCAGCATCATTGATCAGTCTCAGATCGCGGGCCTCTCTGGCGGTTCGCTCTTTTTCTCGAAGATACCGGCGCAAAACATGCTCAATCACTGCTGACCGTGAATGTTTTGTTCCCGCAAGTCGATCGATCCCAGCCAGGACCTCTGGAGATAACGTGACCGAAGTCTTTTCTTTCATAGGAGCATTATACTTCTTATTATCCTACTAAAGTAGTACTTTCGATGTCGCCTGACGTACCGCAGTGAATTTAAGATCACAGGCATGATGTGATTTCCTCCCACTGTCCATGCCTTTGTCACATTTGTCATCCCCAAGGCCCAGTGATAACATCGCTAGCTTGTGGAGGTCGTCTGATGTCGGATAGAGATAACAGCAACAGTCTTCTGTGGTTCCTGGCCGGACTCGGTTTTGGCGCGCTGATGGGAGTGCTTTACGCTCCCCGGTCTGGTCGTGAAACTCGCGATGCCCTGAAGAACACCGCGCAGGAAGGCGGCGAATACATAAAGAACCGCGGTCGTGAAGCCAAGGAAACCGTGAGCCAGTGGGTTGATCGCGGCAAGGATGTTGTCGGCCAGCAAAAGGAAAAGATCAGCGCCGCCATTGATGCCACACGGCAGGCCTATCGTGAAGCTTCAGAAGGCAAGAAAGGCTCTTAAGGGAGCTTCTTAAACTCAAGTGGACAATCACATCATCACAATCTTTGTGGTCGTTGCCGCGGTTGCCATCGTTGTACAAATGGCCATCTTGTTTGCTTTGTACAAGGCGCTGCGGCAGACCTCAGAGCGCATGGAAGGCATAGCCGGACGACTGGAGCAGCAGGCTACGCCGGTACTGGCCACCGCTGCCGCTATCCTGGACGATGCCAAGCCAAAAATCGCCGACATTACCACCAACCTGGCGGAGACATCCGCATCCGTGCGTACTCACGTAGACCAGGTTGGTCACGCCGCCACTGAAATCGCGGAACGTGCGCGCATGCAGGCCGCCCGCCTGGACGAGTTCGTCATCAGCGCGGCACACAAAGTTGAAGCCACGACAGAATTACTGCAAGATAAAGTCTTCTCGCCCATGCGACGCGTCCGCGCTGTCGTTACGGCACTCAACGCCGGACTGAGCTTCTTCAAATCCAATCGCCCACGTCACAGAAAAAGTTCTGGCGAAGTCGAAGACGAAGAGATGTTTATTTGATTTGCCCTGTCCCGAGCGGAGCGAGGGATCGCTATCGCAACATTGGTTTAGGGTTTTCCAGGCTTTCCGTATCCCTACGGAACGTTTGCAACTTATGTTCACTTCACCCTGCGACGTGCCATCCCGAAGCGAGCCACATCCGACCACCGGATCACCCGATTTCCAATCAGTGTTCATCAGCGGTGAGGTTTTGCTTTTCTCCGTGCCTCCGTTTCTCTGTGGTAGGTTTTTCTATCAGCGTTCACGGCATATGCTTCCCTCCCTTCGTCAAGAACTGCGAAGGACAGCAGGGCCGGAATCATAGCACGAAGGAACCAGTAGAGAACTCCCTGTTGCGATATGGCAACGGATACATCCCCGGGGTCCCTCGACTGCGCGCACGTGAGCAAGTTGTGACAAAGATTCTTGAGGCGCTCCGCTCGGGATGACAGATTACTAGGACGCTCGCAGTTTTCGCGTGCCGGGATGGTCGTAGCGGGGTCAAGGGCTGCGAAGTCGTGCTGCACAATGCTCGAAAAAAACATCTCCTTGCGCCGCAGGCCCGGGGTCCCCGACGAGCCCGTTTTTGGCTCGGTGGGGTGGAAATTCGCGCGCAGTTGCTCACAGAAAGCCCGGGTTTTGGCTTTCTGGGACGAAATGCAGCGAAGCGCGCGCAAAAAACTTCAAACGACTCTTGTGTCCGTTTCCCGTTACAATCGGGAGCCATGAACACCTTCCATCGCTCAAACCTGATTTTGTTTCTTGCCGCAGCAACAGCCGCCGGCTTTTTGATCAACTCGCTTCACGCCACAACACCCTCGGCGGAAGCCACAAAAGACGAACAGGCTGTCCTGGCTCCAATCAACGCAATGTTTGACGGCATGGCAAAACGCGACGCGGCCGCGATCAAGAAACCTTTGCTGCCCGGCAGTGGCCTAGTCCTAATGCGTGACGGCAAGCCCACCCAGATGACGTTTGACGCTTTTGCCGACGCTGTAGGTAAACCCGGCAAGGCGCAGATTGAGGAGCGCATTCACGATCCGCTCGTGCGCATCGATAACGACCTGGCCGTGGTGTGGGCCCCCTTCGATTTTCTGGTGGACGG
>JASLFF010000799.1 GCA_030150795.1 Terriglobales bacterium
AACCAGATCGAGTTGAACCAGGGAATCGTGCAAAACCCGGGCGTGGCATCCATCGCGATCCCGCTGCCCGATGAGCCCGAGCGTCTGGACTTTGTGCGCTGGCTGCTTCGCACTCATCCGCTGCCCGCGGGCTCTTAAGTCACCGACGCGGTCCTGGCCAAGCTGGCCGCAGGCTTGAAGCGCGTGCAACTGCAAAGCCTGATCGCTCACGCGGTGCAGAATAAGCAACCGCTGACGCTCAAGTTCCTTAACGATCGCAAAAAAGAGCTGATCGAATCTGAATCCGGCGGCCTGCTTGAATTCATCCAGAGCCGGTTTGATCTTTCTTATGTAGCCGGCAATGACATGGCCAAGCAAAAGCTCAAGGACGCTGCAAGCGCCATCCAGTCCGGCAACACTGACGTGTTGCCCATGGGCTATGTAATCTGCGGTCCCGTGGGCACCGGCAAAACATTCATCACTACCTGCTTTGCCGGCGAGGTCGGTATCCCGGCGGTGACGCTCAAGAATTTCCGCAGCATGTGGCAAGGCGTGACTGAGGGCAATCTTGAGCGCGTGCTCAATCTGCTCAAGGCCATGAGCCCCATATGCGTCATCGTGGATGAAGCCGACGCGCAACTTGGCGACCGCTCCAGCTCCGGCGACAGCGGCGTAAGCAACCGCGTTTTCGCCCAGATCGCGCAATTCATGGGAAACACCGATTATCGGGGCAAGGTAATCTGGTTCCTGCTTACGTGCCGGCCTGATCTCTTGCCTGTGGATCTCAAGCGCCAGGGACGCGCCGAGGAGCACATCGCGCTGTTCTATCCGGACACGCCGGAAGAACGTAAAGCCCTTTTGCGCGCCATGCAGAAAAAAGCCGGCATGGCGACCTTTACCCCGGAGATGGAAAAGCTTTTCCTGGATAATTCGGGCTCGCTTTCCGGCGCCGACATTGAGGCCGTGCTGGTGCGGAGCCGCATGCGTGCCGCACTGGCCAAGCGGACTTCGGTCACCGATGCCGACATCAAGGGCGCGTTGGAAGACTTTATTCCGCCTTCTTATCCCAGTGAAATCGACCTGCAAAATATTGTGGCGGTGCTGGAGTGCACCAGCAAAAGCCTGCTGCCAAAACAATACCGTGATGCCGACCGCGGCGAGCTCACCCGCAAGGCAAATGAACTGTTGATGTTCACAAAGCAAACAGGCGAGGGATGAGACGGTATTTGCCGCGAATTTCGCGAATGAACACGAATCAAATCAGATTCGCGTTTTTCGCGTGCTAATGGGATTTTGCAGATTAGCGTGAACTTTTAAAAAGCAAGCACAAGGTCCCTCCGTCCTACTCGCGCGCTGGTAAAAGAGCGCGCTCGCTTAACGGTCGTCGGGATGACGAATCATAAAGTTTACGTTAACACTAAGACTGCTCTAGCTTTTTGTCCGCCAATTGTTGGGGATTAGCATCGGACGGAGCGATAAATGATCCTAAGAACGAGATTCAAGCGGCGGATCGTCGCGGAGTTCCTGCCTCCGGTACGTGAGCGAAAAGAACAGCGGGTGATCATCCTCTGCGATGGCATGCCCTCCATTCCACGCAAGCAGCCGCTGATGGAGTTTCTCGCCGGTAAAGGTTATTGGGTTTTCTATCCGCGATATTGGGGAGCATGGGAGAGCGGCGGAGAGTTTCTGGAGCGTTCGCCGCACTTGGACATCCTGGACGTGATTGACGCACTGCCGCGAGGCTTTCGCGAGCCGGCTTTCGGCAAGCGATTTGCGCTGATGCCGGATGAGATCTTTGTGATCGGTGGAAGCTTTGGCGGTGCGGCGGCGATTCTTGCGTCGCTCGATGAGCGCGTAAAGAAAGTGATTGCCAGTTGCCCGGTGGTGGACTGGGGAATTCTTGCGAAGGAAGAAAGGCTGGAAACTTCCAACCCCAACTATGCGGCGTATATTCGCGAGGCGTTTGGGAACGGATATCGCCTAACAGACCGCAACTGGCGCAAGCTGCATGGTGGAAAGTTTTACAACCCGGCCTATCATGTAAAGGAAATCAACCCAGGCAAGATCATGATGTTCCACGCGAAAGACGATCCGTATGTGCCTTACAGTTCAGTCAAAAAGTTTGCTGACCAGACTGGAGTGAAACTGAATTCTTTTGTGCGTGGCGGCCACCTGAGCACGGAGATGATTGTGCAGAAGCATTGGAAGAGGATAAAGAAGTTTTTTGATGATTAGCTAGGCTTAGGACAGATGCCCAGTATTGCAATTTGTGCCCCGCTCATCAGTGACACCCGTTTCATGCTAATGTTCTAGGTTAACTGCAGAAGATAAAACACGTTCTTTTTTTGTAGTGGGCCTGTGGAGCCCAATCCAATCAAAATTGCGCTCTTTAACGATAGCCCTCATTTGCTCTATGTGCTCCCGGAATTCCTGCTCAGTCATCTTGTCATGTCGACCGTCATAGGCATCTAGCTTTCCCGGCGCAAAGTTGTAAAAGGATGTTTTTGAGAAAATTACGAACGCGCCGCGTAACCAGCGAACTACTGGGCGAGCAGTTTCCGGAAGTTTCTTACCCTCGAACTCCCCGTAATTCCAGCAACCGTAGGGCGCATACTTAATTGATGAAATTTCAGTCCCCTCTTCATCATACTTTTCCATCAACTCATTGCCGTTCTGCGGGATACCTGCGCCCTCTTCATCACTTTCCTCGGATTCGAGCGGTTGATTGAATTCTGGACACGGCTCCAGAGGAGCGGCTTCTAGCCTGAAATAATTCCATTCTGGATCATTGTCAAAACCTTCAAATGTTAGTTTCAAAGGCTTTACGATATTGGGCCATGTGAATAGCATCTCAATGCATCCGGGTTCGTGATCGCTCAATCGCGCTGACTCCAAGTCATTTCCTCC
>JASLFF010000720.1 GCA_030150795.1 Terriglobales bacterium
GTATTCGAGACACTCACGCTGAATCCGCCGTATCCATCCTGCCAGGCGAAGCGGCGTCCATGTTCGTTCATCCATTTAGAAGAGTTGGTCTTTAGAAGTTGAACGGCCTTGGCCAGCGCAACCGTTGGCGGCAGGTGAAAAAGAATATGCGCGTGGTCCGACATGCCGTTGATAGCAATTGGCGCCATTTTCTGATTGCGGCAGATGCCTGCCAGATAAGACCAGAGTTCAGGCTGGACATCTTTGGAGATGGAAGGTTGACGATCTTTGGTGCTGAAGACGAGATGGATATGATTTTTAACGAACGCGTGAGACATGAGTTATGTCGCCCTTTCAGGGCTTTGATTGTATATTGCTACATTTCCCAGCGCTGACGCGCTGGGCTCAATAATTTCTTTTCCCACCGCTGACGCGCTGGGCTCAATAATTTCTTTTCCCACCGCTCACGCGGTGGGCTCAATAATTTCGCCCTGCGGGCTCTCGATGAAAAAAATCTAAAAATGTCTAGGTACTAATTCAGCAACACAGACGGGCTACCCGCATCCAGCAGCAGCTCATCTCATTTTGCAACGTTCCCGCAGGGACACTTATCCCCTGAGTATTCCCTGAGGAACATGCAAGGAGACCCATTGCTTTATGAGAAACGGAAAAACTTTCTCTCTGCTGATGTCCGTTTGTTTCATCGCCGCCACCGCCACTGCCGCACTCGCCCAGGATGCTGGAACAACCACTGGGAAATGTTCGTTTCAAACAGTGAATATCCCCGAGCTAGCCAATCAGCGCAGCATCATACCTGAGGCGCTTAATGATGTAGGAGCCATTCTGGGCACGTACGTCACCCAGGATTTTCATACTCATGGGTTCCTGCTGTATAAGGGCAAGTTCACCTCATTTTTGTTTCCCGGTTCAACAAGCACCATTGCGCAGGACATCAACACTACGGGAACGATTGTTGGCACATATACTATCGGCAATGGACCCCAGCACGCCTTTATGGTCCACTCCGGCGGTTTCCATGAAATCACAATTCCCGGCTTCCCTCACGCGCCTGCCGGGGCCACGGGAGTGAACGACAATGGCGACGTTGTAGGTGGGTTTCAAACCAATTTCACCACAAGCATGGGATTCCTTCTGCACAACGGAAAACTAACTATCCTTTCATTTCCCGGAGCACAGGAATCGACAACACCCCTGAGTATCAACAACCAGGGTGTGATTGTTGGAGTTTATATGCTTAACCCGGCAGATCCTTTCCGCGGTTTCATGTGGAAGGATGGAGTATTCAGCGATCTAAATCCTCCAGATAGCGGCGGCCACTCGTTCCCGGCGAAGATCAGCAATGCCGGTGACATCGTGGGCACGTACACTTCTACCGTCGATGGTCTAAAACATGGATTTTCCTTCGACAAGGGAAAATTCACCCAAATTGATATGCCAGGTCGTCAGATCAACGGAATCACTGCGGTAAATAAATTTGACAATGTGCTCGCAGAGGCCATTGAGGGGTCGAAAATTGTCCCGTTCAAGGGATTCTGCTCCGCGGTGTTCTAAGTAGACAATCTCCGCCCTCCGCGACTTTGGTTTGCGGAGGGTGGGATTGAATAAGAGCAACTCAATCATCAGTCAGCATTCAGCGGTCGCGAAAATGGACGGCCCGACGCGAAATTGTTCAATGTCCTTATTCGCTCTTTCTTTCCTGCAGTAAGTGCGCTAGGATGCGACATAAGCCTGTTAATCAAGTAGTAAAAAGTGACTATAAGCCCGAGCCGGGCCGGCCTGGGATGCCATCCGCTGTGGAGAGTGGGATAAAGCTACGCCAAAGTGGGATGGCCGGGAATACATGGGGAGGGGTAGGGGAGCCTGAGAGTGTTAACTAGAAAGTAAATTTGGGGAAATTGCCAGAAGTGCCAAAATTGCCAAAGATCGCCGAAATTGCCGGATCGAAAAACAAAATCTCACCACGGAGGCACTGAGACACGGAGAACTGGCGAGAGTCGCCAGAATCGGAAAAGAAAAACTTTATCACTGATCGACATGGATGACACTGATCGTTACGCCGCCTTAAGCGGGCCGCTCTTCCAAGTCAGTCGCTGACAGCGGCGTGCTGATCGACTCCAGTGATCGCTGCTCGGCGCGGACACCGATGCAGGCCTCAACCACGGCGGCGGCGATCATGAGCAACGCTCCGGCAAGGTATCCGCGGAAGAGCGCTGTGCGCGAGCCGGTCTGGATGAGCAAGCCGAAGATGAAAGGCGCAGCAACGCCGCCGACGAGGGTTCCGGCGGCATAGAAGATAGCGATGGCAAGCCCGCGAATCTCAAGCGGAAAGATTTCACTCACGGTGAGATATGCGGAGCTGGCGGCAGCCGATGCGACGAAGAAGATAATGGTCCAGCAGAGCGCCTGGGTTTGTGCGGTGAGCAGACCGTGCTGGAAAAGCCAGCCGCTCAGAGCCAGCAGGACGCCGGAGAGCGCGTAGGTGATGGTGATCATCTGTCGGCGGCCAACGGTATCAAACAGGCGGCCAAGCACGAGCGGGCCAACGAAGTTTCCCATCGCAAAAGGGAAGAGGTAGAGTCCCACTTTTTGTGCGGGCAATCCGTAAAACGTGACCAGCACCAGCGAGTATGTAAAGAAGATGGCGTTATAGAAAAAAGCCTGTGAGGTCATGAGCGCCATGGCCAGCCATGATCGCGAAGGATGCTGCACGGCGATGGCGTGCCAGATTTCACGAAACGGAGTGTGGTTGCGCGGACGGATGTGGATGCGTGCATCGGGCGCGAGCGGAGGCAGCAGCTGAGGATGATGCGTGGCGCGGCGCTCGATATCGCTCATGATCTGCTCGGCTTCAGGTTCGCGGCCGTGCGTCATGAGCCAGCGCGGGCTTTCAGGAATGGCGTGGCGTAGAAAAATTACGATCAGCCCCAACACCGCGCCAATGGCGAACGCCATCCGCCAGCCAAGGCTGATGGGAACGATGCCGGTATCAAGCAGCGCGATCACGGCTGCCGAGCCGATGGCTGCGCCGATCCAGAAGCTGGCGTTGATGATGAGGTCAACGCGGCCGCGAACGCGCGCGGGGATGAGTTCGTCGATGGCGGAGTTGATGGCGGAATATTCACCGCCAATGCCAGCGCCGGTAAGCGCGCGAAAAAGCGCGTAAGAAGCAAAGTTCCAGGAGAAAGCCGTAAAAGCAGTGGCGCTGAGATAGAGCAGCAGAGTAATAGTGAAGAGGCGCTTGCGGCCCAGACGGTCAGTGAGGTAGCCGAAGAAAAGCGCGCCAGTGACTGCGCCGATGAGATAAAAAGTTGCGCTGCCGCCGATTTGGGCGTCAGTAAGCGCGAGCGTATCTTGGCGCTTGAGCACCGCGCCAACAGCGCCGGCCAGCGTGACTTCAAGGCCATCGAGCACCCATGTGATGCCCAGCGCGATTACGACAAGCCAGTGCCAGCGGCTCCAGGGCAGGCGGTCGAGCCGCGCAGGGACGTCACTTACGATGATGGAGCGGCTGATGGTTTCTGTGGCCACGCCGATAGGAATGCAGAACGCAAGCAGTAGGATGTCTGATATTAGACGGTGTTCTGGAAGGCGGATGTTCTGAGCCAGAGCCTCCGCCGTCCGAAGGAAAAGATGTAAAGCTTTTTAGCGGTTCAATTCGTAGCCGGCAAAGAAGTAGCTGAGTTCAAAGCGCGCAGTGTCGTCGGCGTCAGAGCCGTGAATGGCATTGTGCTCAATGCTGGACGCCCACTTCTTGCGGATCGTTCCTTCTTCAGCGTTCGCGGGATTGGTGGCGCCCATGAGCTTGCGCAGATCGGCAATGGCGTTGTCTTTTTCCAGCGCCAGAACAACGATAGGCCCGCTGGACATGAAGGTAGTCAGCGAATCAAAGAACGGACGGCTGGCGTGCACGGCGTAAAAGCCTTCTGCCTGCTGCTTGTTGATTTCCAACATTCGCATGCCGATGATCCGGAAACCTTTTTCCTGCAGCATATGGATGATGTCACCGGTCGCGCCTTTGGCGACGGCGTCCGGCTTGACGATAGAAAATGTGCGTTGCAATGTGTGCATTCCTGATCAATAGCTCCTAATTCAATATGTAATCTTGCTCAATGAGTTCGCAGCCTGAATTCGCCCTCTTCGTGCGCTCTGCGATTAATCCTTGCGTCCTTCGCAACCTTTGCGGTAAATTTCCGATGTCTAAACTTTCGCTGTTCCAATTCGGTCGAGCAGTGTTTGCGCCATCATGGCTGGAGACTTAGCCACGGCGATCCCTGCGGCTTCCAGCGCTTTGATCTTGTCTGCTGCCGTGCCCTGCCCGCCGGAGATGATTGCGCCGGCGTGCCCCATGCGGCGTCCGGGCGGCGCGGTTTGTCCGGCGATGAACGATACCACCGGCTTTTTTACATATTGCTTTACATAAGCCGCCGCGGTCTCTTCCGCGTTGCCACCAATTTCGCCGATCATAATGATGGCGTGCGTTTCCGGATCCTCATTGAACAGCTTCAGCGCATCAACAAAATTTGTGCCGATAATAGGATCGCCGCCAATACCAATCGCCGTCGATTGCCCAATGCCGCGCTGCGTTAGCTGAAACACGGCTTCGTATGTCAGCGTGCCCGACCGCGAAACAATTCCAACGTTTCCTTCTTTATGAATGTGCCCGGGCATAATGCCGACCTTGGCTTTGCCGGGCGAAATAATTCCCGGACAGTTCGGGCCAATCAGCCGCGACTTGCCTTTGATCTTCAAAAACTCATAGGCGCGCACCATATCCAGCACCGGAATGCCTTCAGTGATGCTGATGATGAGCGGCACTTCAGCGTCGATAGCTTCCAGAAGCGCGTCAGCCGCAAACTGCGGCGGAACAAAAAT
>JASLFF010000745.1 GCA_030150795.1 Terriglobales bacterium
TTTTGACCGTGTGACCTGCGGTCAGATGGAGCAGGACGCACACGCCGTCCTTCTGCTGCATCGTCCAAGGGGCGTCCAGCCGGGACGCGTACGGCGGCGAAGCTAAAAGCTACTTCACCGGCGAGGACAAAATCATCATCGCCAACCAGCGCTCAGGCCCTGCCGGTACGTATGTAAGGTCAGATTTGATGGACCGAGAGGGAAATGGGAGGGGAGGTGAAACCCGCTAAATAGAAGGGATTAACGATATTGGTGCATCCCCTAAAGTGATCTTTTAATGAGCCAAGTTTTAGACAAAAATGGTGTCCTATTATTAGAATCTTTAAAGAGCCGAGTCAGCTTTTGCCGGTTTGCGCCGAAAATGAAATAGAGTTGACACTGCGGGAAGTGCCAATGTACATTTCCCGCTTCAACAACAAAAAGCCGTTGCACGCTAACATTCTGGCATTTTTGAGGATTTTATGTAGTGGGGGCGGGAGGATTCGAACCTCCAACCAACCGATTCAAAGTCGGTTGCTCTACCTTGGCGTGCGGCCTTTGGAGCTACGCCCCCGTTTATTGGGGTGATCACTCGGAATCGAACCGAATACCGGTGTGGGAACCGAGGAGCTTTACCAGAGCTCCGCTTCCACCAGGAAGCTAGTGATCACCCCAATACAGTCTCAACATGCGCTGAGACTGCATCTCGCATTCTTCTGATACTGGATTCTGAGAAATGAGGATCAGCGCGTCTCCAAGCTCATGCGTCCGAAAGAACGTGTCCAGAGGTGTACCGTTTTCACCGGTAAATCACCCTTTTTCAAAGAATCTTCGCCTATGATCATCAAGCCGAAGGACTCTAATCCATATCCGCGAAAGTTCTAAGCTTTTCACCATGATTTACCTTAGAGAACTACATAGAACGCCCGATCAGTGCAGGTTAGGGAACTAGAACATGGCCTGACGGTCAGGGCCGCGCAGGCGGGTCAGGTGATCGGAGAACCTGAAACCTTGCCACTGATTGACACGGATAACACTGGTCAGGAACGGGGATCGGGGAAGGAAACTCTTATCGTCGAGCTATTGACCCACTCCGTGCGCCTTGAGCAGGTCCGCGATCTCCGTCTGCTTGCCTTCCAGCGCCCATCCGATTGCAGTGGAGTAAAACTGCTCATCACGCAAAGTAAGGTCTGCGCCATGCTCAATCAGGAACTCGACCATCGGCTTGTGCCCGTTGATTGCAGCCCAGAGCAGCCCGGGAGCGCCAAAGAAGCCACGACAATTGATGTCAGCGCCTCTTTCCAGCAGAAATTTTGCCACCGGAATATGGCCGTTGCGGGCGGCAATGTGCAATGCTTCAGAGATGAGTTCCAGATAGGTTTTCGGAGGCGCTTTGTCCCACTTGCCATTGCCTAAGTCTCGCATACGCCTTTGGCCTGCGCCGGGATTCAGCGTGTTGGGCGAATCCCAGAAAGATTGCACCGCGTCCAGCATGCCCAGGCCGGCCGCAGCCCACATGTTTAGTTGTGGCGTTGCGCCGTGCGCCAGCAGGACCTCTGCCACGTCGCGGCTGCCCATGTTGGCTGCCCATTGCAGCGGGGTCATGCCCCAGGAAACTTCGGCGTTGATGTCCGCGCCGGCGGTCACCAGCAGCTCCGCCAGCTCAGGATAGTTTTTTTCCGCGGCCCAGTGCAGCGGAGTCTTGTTATGAGCGCCTTTGGCGTTGACCAGGGTGGTATCGGAGGCGAGAAGCTGGCGGACTTTGGCCAGGTCGCCGCGCTGTGCGGCTTGCAGCATCTCTTCGGGATCGATCAGGTAGCAGACTTTGCCCAAACGTTTGGCCTCCTTTAACGGAGAGATCTGGCGGACTCAGCGCTTTTTTTCTACCGTCATCGGTTGGATCTGGTCCAGGGGAATGAACTCCGTGGGATAAATGCCGGTATAGCAGGAGGAGCAATAGGTCGTCTTCTCGCCTTCAGCGCAAGCCTGGCGCAGTCCTTCAAGAGAGAGGTACGCCAGCGAGTCGGCGCCAATATAGTTGCGGATTTCTTCCAGCGACTTATTGGAAGCAATAAGCTGGCCTTTGGAAGGCGTGTCCACACCGTAATAGCACGGAGAGATCGTTGGCGGGCAGGAGATGCGTACGTGAACTTCTTTTGCGCCGGCGTCGCGCACCATGCGGACGATCTTGCGGCTGGTTGTGCCGCGAACAATAGAATCGTCTACCAGGATGATCCGCTTGCCGGTGAGCAGACTACGGATAGGATTCAGCTTGAGCTTTACGCCAAAGTCACGCACGCGCTGTTCGGGCTCAATGAACGTGCGTCCCACGTAGTGGTTGCGAATCAGACCAAAGCGGAACGGCAGCAGCGATTCAGACGAATATCCCAGCGCGGCTGCCACGCCGGAGTCAGGCACAGGCACAACAAGATCGGCTTCTACGGGCGATTCTTTGGCCAACTGCCGGCCCATGGCTTCCCGGCTGGCTTGCACGGAGCGCCCAAAGACCACGCTATCTGGCCGCGAGAAATACACATGCTCAAAGATGCAGGCGGACTGCTTCATCTCTGACGCAAAGAAGCGCGAGAACGTGCCTTCAGGGCCGACGACGACCATCTCACCGGGCTTGACGTCGCGCTCATAGACGGCGCCAATCAGGTCAAAGGCGCAAGTC
>JASLFF010000027.1 GCA_030150795.1 Terriglobales bacterium
GCGGCAAAGCTCCTTGTAGCTGACGCCTGCTTCCTGCTCCAGTTGTTTCAGGTCGGAGAGGCAGCTTTTCTGCTGGCGCTTGTACTCAGCACGATGTTCTTCGTTGCGGGTGCCATCAATTTTCTTTTCCAGCCGTTGCGCTTGGCGGTCCAGTGACCGCATAGTATCTGTGGTGGTTGTAACGCGATCAATCAGCCGTTTTCGTTCTTGTGGCGTGTACTTGAAGCCGCGTATAACACGCGAGACGGCGACACTTTCCCGTCCCAGCTTCCACTGGCAGCGACGATATGGCTTGGGATTTTGCTTGCGGCTGATGCCGGCGAGTTTATCTTCAAGCTTTTGCGCTTTGTTGTAGTGTTCCACCATCTTTTCAATCTCATCGATGGTGGCCTGAGTACGCGCAGAAAGAATATCGTCGGTAACGTCTTCTTCGTTAAAGACCACAACTTCTTTAATGGAGCGCGCGCCTGATTCAAGATCGGCGCCAAGCGTTTTGATTTCCCGAATTACGATGGGACAACGGGAAATCGCCTTAAGCACCCGGAGATGCCCGCGTTCAAATCGCTTAGCGATCTCGATTTCTCCCTGGCGCGTAAGCAGGGGCACCGTGCCCATTTCGCGCAGGTAGAGCCGCACGGGATCGCTGGTTTTATCCAGCACACTGGGCGCAATACTGGTATCGAGTTCTTCCTGGTCGTCGAGTCCAAAGCCGGTTTTTCTGCGGCGTTGTGAAGGCAGTTCGCCTTCAGTCAAATCAATGCCTTCAGTATCGAGCGTCATTACCAGGTCATCGATGTCATCCGCGGAAGGTACCTCGGTGCCGATAAAGCTGCTGGCTTCATTGGCGGTCAGGTAATCCTTGTCCTCATCTTCAGGGTCTACTTGCTTCCAATCAGGATCGAATTTGTCGTGGGTGGCCAACAGTGATTTACCTCTCGCGTTTTGGGCGAGCAAAGATTATTGGCAGGTATCGTACAAATTGGCGAGCGTTGGCCATATTCATACGGTCCCATCCAAGAAATGGTTTAACCGCCATAGGACTTAATCGGCAGCGGGTCACGGTTCGTGCTCGGTTGAACGCAGTTACTCACGGGTCGATGACGCCCCGGGAATTGCTTTCACAGTTCTGATATCAGTCTGCGGAAACGGGCTTGATGCCAAGCGAATCGATTTCCTTGAGAATGGTCTGAAGTCTTTGCTCCAGCTGTTTTTTGGTTCGTGGTTTTCTTTCTGTTCTTGTAAATTGCCCATAATTGGCAATGGAGCGCCGGTAAAAGTCGGCCGTCTTTACCAGCAGGTCAGCCTTAGGATCGTTTTGGGTGGACATGATTCTATTCTATAGGAGAATCTGTCAAGTGCATCCTTAATAAGAACGGGTCTTGGCGGGAAATGCCCCTAAAGACCCGAAAATTGACTGGTTGGAAAGCGTTTTTGCCTGCCGCAGTCCGAATTCTAGACCGTATACCGCTGAAAGACCTCTCCCGGAAGGCGAACCATCCTGGATCCCGGCTTAACCGGCTCCGGTCGCATGCTGGAAACGTCTACCGGCATGGCGCGTTCTTCTCGGGCGAGACCGGTGTCAATGTGTCCGCGGTGCATCTTCAACTGCAAAGTACGCTCAATTCTGGCCAGATCGGAACGCTCCACTCCGGAATAGAACGTGATGGCAGAGCCTGTGGCGCCGGCCCTTCCCGTCCGTCCTACCCGATGGATAAAGTCTTCCGGAATCGCCGGCAGGTCGTAGTTAATGACCTGTGCAATATCGTCAACGTGGATTCCGCGAGAAGCTACATCCGTGGCTACCAGAACACGGGATGTCCCATGCTGGAAGGCAGTGAGAGCGCTGTTCCGCTGTGACTGGCTTCGATCGCCATGTAGCACGCTTACAGCCATACCCTGGCGGTTCAGCTTTTCAGCCAGCCGCTCAGTAGCTCTCTTGGTGCGAACAAAAACAAGGGTCCGACCAGTTTCTTCATTGAGTAGGCGCTTCAGCAGTGAAAGTTTTTGGTCGGCATGGACTTCGTAAGCAGTCAGGTTCACCGATTCGGATGACCTTTTAGTCGAACCAAAAGCCAGCCGTACGGCCCCGCGGGCGTAGTCATCAACGAGGTGTTCGACAGAGGCTTCCAGTGTGGCAGAGAAGCACAGCGTCTGCCGCGATTTTGGCAGCCTGCTCACAATCCTGCGGATGGCTGGGATGAATCCCATATCCAGCATTCTGTCCACTTCGTCCAGCACCAGGATTTTCACCCCGGCCAGCGAAATTAACTCGCGATCAAACAGGTCTTCAAACCTGCCGGGCGTCGCGATGATCAGTTTGGCTCCAGAGCGCACGGCGCGCAGTTGCGATCTTTCCGCAACGCCTCCGATCAGCAGTGCTGCGGGCGGCAGTTTCTTGCCGCGCAGTTGTTCATATTGTTTGCCGATTTGCAGTGCCAGCTCGCGTGTAGGCACCAGAACCAGGGCTCCGGGCCGCGATTCTGCCTGCTGCATCAGCTTGTCCATGACGGGAACCAGGAAGGCAAGGGTCTTGCCCGTGCCGGTCTGGGCCGTGGCGACAACATTCTTGCCGCTGGCGGCATGCGGAATGGCCGCTGCCTGGACTTCAGTTGGGGTTACAAATTCGGCCGCACGCAGGCGGTCCTGTAGATATGGAGATATGGGAAGTTCTTTAAACGTAGACACTTAGAGTTTTTTGCTTTCTTTTGATCGGCGGCGGGTGCTGGCAGAGACGTTTTTCAAAACGTCAGGGCAGAGTGATCTCATGCCGATATTTTTCAATTTTCGCCGTAGACAATCGGAGGTAAGTCAGTGTGGGAATCCTGGACCAGATCTCGATCTTGAGGAGCCCTGCAACCGCGGATCTAAAGCAAGATCAGTATAGCACAAAAATGGTGCAATTGGCTGGAGCAGGATTACTAAGGTTTACTACTCTTGGCCGAGGTCGGCCCAACGCGGATTTGAAGTAAACTGTTTAATCGTTTGGATTTCCATCGCTACTAAGCTAAAAAAATCATCTCCGCACCGGCTCGCGGAATCAACAACAGGGACCAACTTTTCCTTCTGAGGTGCTCACATGCAACTCAAGCCCTTTCTGCTCGATGTCTGGCTCGACCAATACGAACACGACATAGAATTCAACCTGGCTGCGAGCACCGGACCTACTTGGACTGTAAACGACATCCTTGCCCTAGCAGACGAAAAAACGCGCCATCGCTTCCTGAACCACAAGCTGGTCTACAGCCATCCCGCCGGCGCCGACAGTCTGCGTGAGGCGATTGCTGAAATGCAGCAGGTCCCTGTAGAGACCGTGCAAATCGTGACCGGCGCCTCA
>JASLFF010000056.1 GCA_030150795.1 Terriglobales bacterium
TACGATTCCCACATCTTGTGCGGTAGCCGCAGTGAATGGCTCGCCAAAGTACAAAAGCTCCGCTGCCCTGCGATGTCCCATGAGTGCAGGTAGAAGCGCGCTGGAAGCCGCTTCAGGACAGAGCCCTAAATTGACAAAAGGAAGCTGAAAGCGCGCATCCGAAGCGGCGTACACAAGATCGCAATGCAACAGCATGGTTGTGCCAATGCCTACAGCCACGCCTCCCACGGCAGCAATTACCGGCTTTTGAGCAGCTGCCAATGTTTGCAGGTACAAGATGGCCGGACTTGTCTCTCCCGGCTTTGCGTTAGCAAAGTCCACCAGATCATTGCCGGCGGTAAAACAGACTTCAGTTCCTGCGATCAGGACGACACGCACATTTGAATCGGCATCGGCTTGTTTGAGCGCGTCAATCATGCCGAGATACATACCCCGGGTCAAAGCGTTTTTCTTTTCCGGCCGGTCCAACCGTAGCGTGAGGACCCGGTTCTCAATTGAAACAACAATATGCTCCGCCATTCCAAGCTCCTGGCGATGTGATTTGATTGCTATTTATTGACGGTCACAGGATACGCTAAGAAGCGTGACTCGCGCTTTGAAGAAGGCGAAGAGATGAGATTGCGGGCTACGACCAAGCACCGCTCTGATTACGGCACGAAGAGCAAGTCTTGGTCGCAGCTGCATTTCATTGATCCTGAATGGCGGTTATCGCAAAAAAACTATTCCGTGCGCAAGGCCAGCATGGGCTCCGTATTTGCCGCTCTACGAGCCGGAATCACGGCAGCGACAAATGCAGCGGTGGCCAGAACGATTGTGGTAATCACCAACACCAGCGGATCGTGCGGTTTGACGCCATATAGCTGGCTAGCCATCACGCGACCGCCGAAGATCGTGACTGGAATGCCAATGGCCAGACCAATACCCACTTGGACGAATGCGCCACGCAAAACCATTCCCAGCATGTTCATCCGATCGGCTCCCAGAGCCATGCGAATGCCGATCTCGCTTGTCCGCCGTTCGACCGTGTATGACGTAACGCCATAAAGGCCAATCGAAGCCAGAACCAGGGCCAAGATTCCAAAAAATGAAGTCAGCTTGGCGATCATTGCCTGTTGCATGAAATTTGCTTTCACCTGGACAGCAAAGCTCTGAAAATCCACCACCGCCAAATCAGGATTGACCTGCGACAACACTCGGCGGATCTGCACTTCAAGTCCCGAGACTTCTCCATGCGTCTGTATTTCAATTGCATTCAGGTAGCACGAACGATCTTCAAACTGTTGGTAGCGCGGATCTGGGTTATGGGCGCTCTGGCCCTCGGCCAGAAAATACATGGCGCGCATTTTGCTCGTCGCTCCCCAATAATTCGTGTCCTCAGTCACTCCCACGATCTCAAATGCGCCCGGGTGTTTCAGGTCATCACTGAAATGCTTGCCAATGGCCTGGCCATCCTTGAAATACTTTTTCTCGAAAAAGCGATTTACCAGGGCCACGGGGCGCGTCGCGGGAGTGTCCTGCTCATTGATGGCGCGGCCTTCCACAATCTTGGTCCCGATGGTGTCAAAGTAGCCGGGACTTACGCGCAGCCAGGATGCGCCATGATCAGGTGTTCCGGGCGCTGGTGGCGGGTCTCCTTCGATATAAACGCCCTCGCCCCAGTTGTCGCCCTCCATGGGACTGTAAAGCGAAAAGCTGACTTGCTGGACACCTGGGATAGCGCCGATATTCTCCTTGAGCCGCCGATAGAGCGGCTCAAGTTTTTCAGATTGATATCCAGCCATTTGAGGATCGATGTGCAAGATGTATCGGTTGGTGGTGTCAAAGCCGAAGTTGCGATGTTGCATATTATTCAAGCTTCGCGTCAGCAGTCCCGCCGCACATAACAGCACGAGTGATAGCGCCGCCTGCACGATCACCAGCGATTTCTGTCCTAGCGTCCCTTTGCGCCCCGTGGAGCGCCCGGCGCCGCGCAAAGCTTCAGCGGGATTCGCGTTGGCCGTCATCCATGCGGGTGCAATGCCAAAAAGAATACCCGTGAGGATTGACGTTGCAAATGCAAACGCCAGGACGGGGAGTGAAGGCGTAGCCTGGATCGGCACGTAATCATTTCCAAAGGCCAGGCGCAAAATCATGCTGGTACCGGCAAAAGCAATCGCAATTCCAGCCAAACCGCCCATCAGCGCCAGCACAACGCTTTCCGTTAGTGCCTGGCGCACCAGGGTGCTACGCGGGGCACCCAGAGCGGAACGCACCGTGATCTGTTGCTTGCGCGCCGTCGCGCGGACCAGCATCAGATTTGCCAGATTGGCGCACGCAATCAACAGCACGAAAGCGGAAATCCACATTAGCAGGTGAAGGCCATCCTGATATTCATCGCGCATCCGCTGCACGCCGCCCCCGCCGGGAGAAAAATGCAGCGTCTGTTTGGCGACAAGAGGCTTGGATCGGTCCTCAACCTTGCTGTCAGGACTCATCAAGAATTGGCGCAGCTCTACTTGCATCTGCGCTTCCATGGCTTTGGTGTCCGCGCCGGGGTTGGTGCGTCCAATCAGATCGAGCCAGTCCAATGCGGCATCATTCAGGATTGCATTGGCTGGTTCAACCACCGGCTCAGAATTGAGCGGCAGCCAAAATGAAGTTGGATTACTCTGCACCCGGTCGCCAAAGAAGCCGGGCGGTGCAATGCCTACAACTGTTACCGGTTGCGCATTCATTACGAATGCCGACCCTACAACAGAACGGTCTCCGCCAAATTTCTCCTGCCACGTGCGGAAGCTCATCACCGCGACCGTAGGAGCGCCTTTGTTGTCGTCCTGGGGAGACAACATGCGGCCGACATAAGCCGGAATCCCGAACGTCGAGAAATAGTTTCCCGAGACAAACTCACCACGAAACGATTCAGAAGGCTTGGTGTTCCCAACTCTCCGCACACCCAGCAGGCTGCTGCCCGATTGAAACGCCGCAAGCTCTGAGAACCCCGTAGTATGCTCTTTGAATTGTTTGTACTGCTCAAAGGAGAAAAGAGACCAGTTATCCTGCAAGCCGCCGTTCACACAGCAATTTTCCTCATTCCCAACGCGTACAAGTTCGGCGGGCTTGGCCACGGGCAACGACTTGAGCAGCACGGCATGTACCAGCGTAAAGATCGCCGTGGTGGCTCCAATGCCGAGCGCCAGTGTTAGGACAGCCGTGGCTGTAAATCCAGGAGCTTTTCTGAACTGCCGTAAAGCGTAACGAACGTCTTCTACAACCTGCATTCAATTTTCCCTTTGGTCTTAAAGCTTGTAGCCTTTGTTTTGTCCGACTGAAAGAGTGTTACGAGACTTAAGACGATTCACGACTGTCCGGCTCCCGCCACTCTCTTGAAAGGTATATACGGTCGCCGGCAAAAAAGGTTTCTACTTTCTTTGTAGATTTTGAATGAACTTATCGTGATCACAGCCGATTGGCTGCCTTGTCTTTTTGAATTCGGCGCGATAAAACAGATTGCAGGCGGGCTGGCGCAGTGGTTCAGACCATTCCGACTTCAACCGCATCGCGTGGCCTGAAAAGTAAAACTTGTGATAACCTTTTAAGGAATCAACGCATTCTGCCCCCTCGTTCAATGGTAGGACAGCTGACTCTGGATCAGCATATCGGGGTTCGAATCCCTGGGGGGCAGCCAAATAACCGCTTCAGCTTCAGTACTTTGCGCGTCGTCCGAAAACCCTTCTTCCAATTCCCTGCTCTGCGTTTGCGTCCTGTTTGCGTCTGTTGCCGCCACTTTCTTGGGAGTACTGTCCAGGGTGTCAATCCAAGCTACGTTTTCTCCCGGAATCAGGTGGCCATAAACGTCAATTGTGATCTGAATGCTGCGGTGCCCCATCTGCTTCTGAACGTAGGCAGGAGAAACGCCGGCCTGAATCAGCAGGGATCCGAACGTATGGCGCAGATCATGAAAGCGGAATTTCCGAAGCCCAGCCTGTTCTAGTGCTGGTTCCATGTAGCGGGGGCCGATATTATCCGGGCAGATCGGCGTTCCGGCTTCCGATGGAAATACCAATTCATCAGCAATACTCGTCTTGCCGAGTTGGAAGCCGCGGAGCAAGGCATTTTCTTTATGGGCCATTAGGACTTGTCGGAGTTGTTTGGTCATATCCACGCGCCGGCATTCATGAGTTTTGGAGATGCCGAAATGCCCCATGTAGTAATTCCGTTGCACCAGGATGAAGCGGTTCTTGCCGTCCTCTGAGTCACCGAATTGAATGTCACCCCACTTCAACGCAATCAACTCGCTTTTGCGGAGTCCAGATCGAAGAGCAGTAAAGAACAGGGGATAATAGTCAGGACAGACTTCAACGGCAGCGCTAAGAAATGCCTGGGCTTCGCTCAGTGTCATCGCCTGGGCCTTGCTCTCGCCGCGCTCCCGTTTATTAAATCTGCCGACTTTTGAAGCTGGATTGCTTTCAATCAAGTTGTCCTCCACGGCTGCGCTCAAAACCGCGCGTAGCGTCGTCAGAATCAGCCGCACGGTGTTACGAGAGTGATTGTCTGTTTCAGAGATGGCAGAGACAAACTCTTTCACGTCGTCCCGTGTTATTTTGCTCAGGAGCTTGCTTCCAAACCGAGGAGTCACATGGAGCCTCAACAATTGTTCATAGCTGCGCTTTGTAGACGGTTGAATATCGTGTCCATGGTTCCTGAGCCATTGTTCGGCATAAACGGAAAAGAGCGGTGTTGTGTTCTCTTCGTTGAGAACCCCAAGCTCGCCCCTCGTTAATCTCTCTTGCACTTGGCGCATGACGCCACGCGCAA
>JASLFF010000739.1 GCA_030150795.1 Terriglobales bacterium
TGGAGATTGGCGCGGCCAATTTCATGCTCAATGCGAATCAGTTTCTCTTTGATTTGGCCCGGCGTGCCGGGTGGAGCGCTCTGTTGCTGGGCGGACAAGCTGCCGGCAAGAACCAGCAGCACAACGGCGAACAAAGTTTTCATTCTGGCCCTCTCAGCCATTAGATGGCCCGGCAGCGCTCTTGTTAGCAGAAACACTTTGGAGCAACTCCTGCATTGCCGCAGTCACCGCGTCAGGCGTTTCCAGGGAACTGCTGTGGCCTGCACCGGGAATGTTTACGTAACGAGCGCCGCGAATGCCGGCGATCATGCTTTTTGAATTGCCCGGTGGCTGGGCTGTATCGTCTTCGCCGGTAATGATCAGCGTCGGGCACCGGATTGCGGCCATCTCCTCCGCACGGAACTGTCGCCGGTTCATCACCGCTGACAATGATCGAGCGATATTCCTAGGACGCGCCCGCAGCTTCCCTGTCCATTGTTCCAACATCGCCCGACGTTCTGCGCTTCTGCGCGTGGACAGGCCAAAAAGTTCTTTGACAGCTATCGGGGTGAAGGGCGCGGGACTGAATATCTTTACCATCTGGGCCAGGAAAGCGTATTTGATGCGGTTCAGCAGCTTCTCCCTGGTTGCAGTAGTATTCATCAGCGTGAGCGTGCTTATCAGCTCAGGATGGTGCGCCGCCACGCGCATGCCGGCAAAGCCTCCCATGGAGAGCCCTGCGAAGTGGCAGGGAGCGGCCTTGAGTGCGCGAATCAGCAGGGCTGCGTCGTCGGCGATGGTGGACATGTCATATCCACGGCCTATATCTTCCGATTGGCCTTGCGCCCGATGGTCGTAAGCGATCACACGATATTGTTTTTCAAACACGGCCCGCTGCGGCTCAAACATGGTGTGGTCCATCAGCAGGCCGTGGGAGAAAACGATGGTTTCAGGGCCGCTGCCGGACTCTTTGTAGAAGAGGTTGACGCCGTTGACTTGGATGGTCGGCATTTGTTTGTAATCCCGACCCTGAGCGGAGCGAATGGGGAGGGAACCCTATTGTAACGAATATTATTCTGGAAGCGGCCCGACCGATCGCTTTGGACGACTTTGCGATTTATGAGCTGTTAACAGCCCAGGTTTTGAGACCGTTGTGTTTCAATTTAGTAAGTTAACCTGAGCCTCAATATAATCGTAGTGGTAGGGTTCTCTCGCTACGCTCGAGACATTACTTCATGGACAACAAAGCCATCGCCAACATTTTCTATGAAACCGCTGACCTGATGAAGGTAGCGTCGGCAGACCCGTTTCGCATCCGCTCGTATGAGCGCGCGGCGGAAGCGCTGGAAGGCTGGCCGCAACAGGTTTCGGAGCTTTATCAGGACGAAAAAGCGCTGCTGGCTATTCCAGGGATTGGCAAGGGCATGTCGGCAAACATCCGCGAGCTCATGCAAACCGGCAAGCTGAGCATGCATGAAGAGATGCTGCAGAAGTTCCGTCCTTCAATGCTGGAGCTGCTCAAGATTTCCGGGCTGGGACCGAAGACCATTGCGCTGATCTGGGACGCCTTTCAGATTTGTGACGTTGACGGCGTGGCCAAGCTGGCCAGTGAAGGCAAGTTGCGGACTTTACCGAGATTAAGTGAAAAGTCAGAACAAAAAATCCTGAAGTCGATTGAGAATTACCGGCAGTTGACCGGACGCTTTCTGCTGAACACCGCCGACGAGATTGCTACCAAGATGACCGACTTTCTGGCAGGGCTGCCGGGCGTGGAGAAAGTTACGCCGGCGGGATCGCTGCGTCGGGGCCGCGAAACCGTGGGCGATCTTGACCTGCTTGTAACAGGCAAGTGCTGCGATACGGAATCGCATCGCAATGCGGTCATTGATCGCATTGTGAGCTTCCCGGGGATTCTTGAGGTGTTGGCCAAGGGCGAAAACAAAGTCAGCATCAAGCTGCGTAGCGGCATGCAGGTGGATGTGCGCCTGCTTCCGCCGGATTCTTTTGGCGCGGCTATGCAATACTTTACCGGCTCCAAAAACCATAACGTCCAGCTACGGCAGCGCGCGATCAAGCAAGGCTACACGCTCAATGAATACGGTCTGGTGCGCGTGGAAGACAACAAGCGTGTGGCGGGAAAAACCGAAGAAGAAATTTATAAGACACTGGGCCTGAAGTTTATTCCGCCGGAGCTACGCGAAGATTGCGGCGAGATCCAGGCGGCTGCAGAAGACAAGCTACCGGACTTGATCACGCAGGCTGATATCCAGGGCGATGTGCACATGCACACCGTCGAGACGGACGGCAAATGCACGATTGAAGAAATGGCGCTGGCAGCGCGCGACCGCGGCTATAAATACATGGCCATCACCGACCACTCAAAGAACCTCGCCTTTGCCAATGGGCTGGATGACAAGCGCGCCGAAGCACACATAAAAAAGATACGCGCCGCATCAAAGGCCATCGATGGCATCACGATCTTTGCCGGCATTGAGGTGGATATTCTGGCGGATGGCGAGCTTGATCTTTCTGACTCTGTCCTGGAGCAGATGGATATTGTGATTGCCAGCGTGCATTCACATTTCAACCAGGAACCGGCGCAGATGACCGACCGCCTGCTGCGTGTGATCGAGAATCCAAACACTTCATTGATGGGACATCCCACGGGGCGCATGCTGCTTCGCCGTGAAGGCTTCAGCTTTGATTACGACAAGATATTTACCGCCGCTGCCAAGGCGAGCGTGGCCATGGAGCAAAACGCGTATCCTGACCGGCTGGATCTGCGCGACCAACACCTGCGCATGGCCAAGGCCAAGGGTGTGAAATTTATCATTAATACAGACGCACACCACACGTCGCACATGGAGAAGATACGCTATGGCGTTTTGCAGCTCCGCCGCGCATGGCTTACGAAGCAGGACGTGCTCAACACGTTGCCGGCGGCGGAGTTCGCAAGGATCGTGCGCAGGGGCAGACCCGTGCTGGCAGAGATTTCATAGCACGCATCTCCTTATTGTCCGCTGGCAGTGATTTCAGCATCTCACAAGAGTATGCTGTTTCCGGAGCAACTCTATGCCTGAAGATCCCAAGCCCACAACCCCGCCGCCCAGCACTCCACCAAACGCCAATGCAACCGTGAAACCAAAGGCCGCCGAGCGGCCGGATGCCGGTCACATTCCCATCACGGAAGAAATGGACAGCGCCAGGTGGACCCTGCCGCCGGTCGTCCCGCTGTTGATAGCTGCCGTGGTCGTGGGAATTCTGGTGGCGGTGGTAGTGCTCTCGAATCGGACAAAGCCAAGCGCCGCTCTGGCCATTACCAAAGTCGTTTCTGCGGCGCAGGAAAGCAATACCATGGTCGCCATCCAGATCAAGCTGGATAACCAGGTGGAAGGCCCGCTCTGGATCAAGCAAATCCAGGCTGAGATGGAAGCGCCGGACGGCAAAAAATATAGTGACAGCGCTGCCCCGGCAGTGGATGCACCGCGCTACGTCGAGGCGTTCCCCCCATTGGGCGAGGCCAAGGCTGACTGGCTCAAAGAAGATCTGAAAATTCCCACCAAAACATCTTTTAATGGCGTGGCAATTTTTTCTTTTCCCGTAGACAAGGCGGCGTTTGACAAGCGCAAGCAAGTGACCGTGCGCATTCAACTCTATGATCGGCCAACTCTGGTGGCGACGAACACACCTACGCCGGCTCCCTGACATTTTTCCGTAACGAGCAAACATTGGTCCTCTGGCAAAAATAAATTTTGCGCTTTAGGGTCATTTTTTTATTGACAAAACAAACAATTGTAGTAGATTAACAGACGAACATAGTAGTTGGCTCTCATATGACTCTGCCAAAACTGACAAAACTGGAACTACAGATCATGGAAGCGCTGTGGACGCGCGGCGAGGCTTCCATTCGTGAGATACAGGAAAACTTTCCGGAAAAGACAAGGCCGGCTTACACCACGATCCAAACCACCGTATACCGGCTGGAAGCAAAGAAGGCCGTGCGGCGCGTGAAGAAGGTCGGAAACTTTCACATCTTTGCAGCCGCGGTTTCGCGCAATGCGGCGCAGCGGCGGCTGATTGACGATCTGCTGGCCTTGTTCGGCGGCCGCACGCAGCCGGTAATGGCCCACCTGATTGAGTCGGGCAAACTGACACTGGAAGATGTGAAGGAAGCGGAAAGCCTTCTGCGGCAACTGGAAAGAAAGGACAAATCAAAATGATTTTGCAATTTTTGTCCTCCATGTGGACGGCCTTGGCGCCTGCTGTGGGCAATCATTTGTGGCAATCGACGCTGTTTGCCGCCGTTGCCGGATTATTGACTTTGGCGCTGCGCAAGAACCATGCGCGCGTCCGCTACTGGCTGTGGCTTGCCGCGTCACTGAAATTTCTGGTTCCCTTTTCGCTGTTGACCTCGCTCGGCAACCGCATGGCGTGGTCACGCGGGTCTGCGGCAACTCCGGGAGCTCTTGCTTTTGTGATCGAGCAGGTAAGCCGGCCCTTTGCGCAACAAGCGAGTTCGCGGGAACCAGTGCAAGCAATCTTCGCCGCTCTACCGGCAATTCTTGCTGCGGTATGGGGCTGCGGGTTTGCCGTGGTGTTAGTGGTGTGGTTCGCACGCTGGCGGCGCGTTTCCGCGGGCATCAAAAATGCCACACCTTTACACCAAGGACGCGAAGTAGCAGCGTTGCGCCAGCTGGAACAGGCAGCGGGAATCCGAAGGAAGATTGAAATCTTTTTGTCGGGTGCTTCACTGGAGCCGGGAATTCTGGGCATTGTGAAACCGGTGCTGATATGGCCGCAGGGAATCTCAGACCGGCTGGACAATGCACATCTGGACGCCATTCTGGCGCATGAAGTGTGGCATGTGCGCCGCAATGACAATCTGGCAGCGGCGGTCCACATGGTGGTGGAAGCCATCTTCTGGTTCCATCCTCTGGTGTGGTGGCTGGGAGCGCGCATGGTGGATGAGCGCGAGCGGGCCTGCGATGAAGAAGTGCTGCTGGGCAGCCAGCCACAGGTCTATGCCGAAAGCATTTTGAAGATTTGTGAGTTCTGCGTGGGATCGCCGCTGGCTTGCGTTGCGGGAGTTACAGGTTCTGATCTTAAGAAAAGGATAGCGAATATCATGAACAGGAATATTGCCAGTAAATTGAACTTTGGAAAGAAATTGCTGCTCAGTACGCTGGGCGTGGCAGCCATTGCGCTGCCAATCGTGTTTGGATTGGCAAAACCGGCGCACAGCCAGCAGCAGGCGTCCGGACAAGATGCGAGCGCAAAGACGTTTGCGTTTACTCGCGGATATCAGCAGGTATCTGTCACGCCCGGCGAGAGTGGGAACGGCGTGATCCAAACAAGAATCATATTCACGCCCGATAGCTTAAGGGCAAAGAACCAAACATTGCAGGAACTTTTGAAGTTCGCTTATGGAGTCCAGGCAAGCCAAATTTCGGGCGGACCAGATTGGCTTGCAACAGCCCTGTTTACCATTGACGCAAAGCTGGACGAGTCTACTGTTGCTGAGTTGAAAAAGCTTACTCCGGAGCAACAGAAAATGGAACGGGACCTGATGTTCCAGAATTTGCTGGCGGACCAGTTCAAAGTGACGCTCCATCGCGAAAGCAGGCTTCTGCCGGCGCAAGTGATGATGATCGCGAAAGACGGACCTAAGTTTCAGGCAGCCAAGCCGGGAGATACGTATCCCAACGGCATCAAGGGCCCGGATGGACTTCCGGCGGGAGCGCACAAGTTCAATTTTGGACCTGACGGAGTAATCGTCCAGGCACTCCCCATGTCATTCGTAGCGAATAACCTCGCCATGCACCTGGGCCAGCCGGTGGTTGATCGGACAGGGCTCACAGGCGATTACGACTTCACGCTAAAGTGGCCGCCTAAAAGTGAGCCGCCTGTTGAAACATCGGTCCATACCAATGCGCAAACTGGCGCTAAAGAAACCACTGTGCATATAACTGGGGCTTCTCTCATCGATGCTGTCGAGGAGCAGCTTGGGTTGAAACTGGAAGAGCAAACAATTCCATTGCCGGTCTTTGTTATCGATCGCGCCGAAAACCCTTCGGCAATCTAGCTGTGAGCGGGGACGCTCCGCAACCGCGTGGCCGTCCCCGCGTTCCCTTTTTGGGAATTCCCTCTCGTCTATTCGACTCCCCTTGCTGACTGTCTCGCCTTCCGAAGCAAATTACTTTGATATAAAAATTAAATCCTTGACATTTGTTTTGCTTGTTAGAAAAATGGCCCGCTCAGGGATGGGTGCCTCGAAATCGTGCTGCTCTTGCTCTCTTCAGGCAGCGAATTAGAACGAACGTTCATAACGCCCGCTCGTCCCCCGCTGGAGGAAATATGAAACGTGGTTTCGCGTTTGTCATGTTCGCTCTTGTTCTTTTTCTTTCCTGCAACGCGGCGCATGCCCAAATCAGCGCCGCAGAGGCCCAGCTCAACGGCTCAGTCCGCGACCAGACTGGAAGCATGGTGGTAAAAGCCGCCGTGACACTGCGCAACGTGGATACAAACCAGGCTTATAAAACCACTTCCAACAGCGTGGGTTTTTACATCCTTACCAATGTTCCGCCGGGAAATTACGAACTGACGGCTGAGTCGCAGGGATTTGCCAAGTACTCCCAGACGGGCATTGTGCTGCGCGTGGCGCAGGTGGCAACGATTGACGTGAACTTGAAAGTGGCAGGCACTACGCAGGAAGTCACCGTAAACACTGAGGCGCCGGTGATCGAGCCAACACGCACGGAAGTGAGCCAGGTGATTGAGACGCAACAAATCCAATCGTTGCCCATCTCTGGCCGGCTGTTTACGGATTTTGCGCTGCTGAGTCCGGGAGTGACGACGGGAAGAATCAGCCTGCAATCCACGTTTACAGATCCTTCAGTCACGCGCATTTCGTTTGGCGGCCAGCGCGACCTGAACAACAGCGTGACGGTGGACGGCGCGGACAACATCAATACCGCTACCGGCTCGCAGCGTGCCACGCCTTCCCAGGAAGCGGTGAGCGAGTTCCGCGTGGTGAACAACAGTTTTGCCGCCGAGTACGGGCGCGCGCTGGGCGGGATTGTGAACATCGTGACCAAGTCCGGGACGAACGACGTTCATGGCTCGGTCTACGAATATTTCATGAACAACAAGCTCAACGCTGAACCGTTGCTGGCCGTGCCGGGCTTTGACAGGTTCCAGCAAAACCAGTTTGGCGCAACGCTGGGCGGGCCGCTCAAGAAAGACAAGACCTTTTACTTCCTGAACTATGAAGGCCAGCGGCGGGCGCAGTCGCCGCAATACCCTTCACTGCTTGTCAGTAACATTGGGGCCATCAACGCGCTGAAGGCGAGCCTTGGCATCGCTCCGGAAAACCTGAATGTACTCAAAACTGCAGACGTGGATAACGGCTTCGTCAAGGTTGACCACCAACTGTCCGACAAGAACCGCCTTTCAGCCCGCTACTCCATCCAGGACGCCAGCAACCTAAATATGCTGGTAGGCGAGACGCTAGACGGCGGCGGTGTTGGCGCGCCCAGCAGCGGACGCAACGGATCGCTGCGCGATCAGGACCTGGTGGGAACGCTTACCACCACGCTAACTGAAAACAAGGTGAATTCACTGCTGCTGCAATGGGCACGGCGTAACTACGGTTTTCTGGGCGTAACCGGCCAGCCGAACCTCGATGTTCCGAACCTGCTGCTGTTCGGCCACAACTTTGGGGCGTTTGATCGTTACAACGAAACGCGCATTCAAGCCTCAGATACTTTCTCCTGGGTCCACGGCAAGCACTACGCCAAGTTTGGAGTCGACACCAATTACGTGCGCAATTTTGTGATTTGGCCGGGCTTCACTCCAGCGCGCGTCATCTTCCCCAGCCTGGGCGACCTGCTGGCTTCCGGCAAGTCTGACTGGGGATCAACACCCTGTCCCGCTCCGTTGGTCGGACTAGTGGCTCCGTGCCTTGCTGCTTTCTTCTGGGGCGCACCGATTGGCCCTGGGCCGTTCAATCCTAACGCGGCATCACCTTCAGTCCCGACTACATGGAACCAGGCATTTCTCGCTTCTGAGGCCTCGAATTTCTTTGTCCACGTGAACCATAGCTATTTCGGGTTCTTTGCCCAGGACCAATACAAGATCACGCCGAAGTTGACGGTAAATTACGGACTTAGGTATGACGTGGAAGCGGGCCTTGGATTCTTTGTGAACGGCGATCATAACAATTTCCAGCCGCGTGTCGGTTTTGCTTACGCGCCGGATTCAAAGACGGTGATTCGCAGCGGATTCGGCATCTTTAATGACAAGTACAGCCTGACGTTCTTCTTTGTACCCGCGCCACAGCGCCCGCCCATAATCGCCGGGCTGCCGACGGCAAACAATCAGACGACCGGAACGTATCTGCTGAACAGCATCTTTCTGCCCACGCCATGCGTGATCGCAGGATGTCCGGCAGTGCCACCGGGATCTCCCTTGCCGCCTGGCACAGTGCCTCCGCCATTGTTGACCTCGGCATTTGAGAACTTGATCAATAGCGGATCATTCCCCAACAATTCATTGTTTGCTCAGGGTGGAACAGCGGTCGATCGTAATTTGCGGTCGCCCTATACGGAGCAGGCCAACCTGGAAATCGACCGTACAATTGGCGGCGGGCTCACGATAAGCGCCGGTTATCTGTTTGTGGCCGGACATAAGCTGGTGCGTCCTATCGATCTCAACGTGGGGCCGCCGGTTGGAGTGCAACCGGGCACCGGCAAGGACATCTATGCGTTTGCCATTCACGATCCAAACATCCCCGCGCCGCCGGGAGGCTCCTCTGGGACGAATGGAATTTTCTACTTCACAGATTCAACCGGCAACAGCATCTATCACGGACTGACACTGCAGGTGATCGAGAAGGCGGGAAAGTATTTTTCGCTCAACGCAAATTACACGCTCTCACACACATTGGATGACGGCACGTTTGTGACGTTTGTGAGCACCCCGCAATCGAATGCGCAGCGGAACCTGGAGCGCGCCAATTCCAACCAGGACGCGCGGCATCGCTTTGTGGCGAATTTTACCGCCGATGCGCCACAAAGCACGTTCCTGCGCTACTTTCAGTTAAGCAGCATTATCACGTTACAGTCAGCGCGTCCGTTTACTCTGTTTGTGGGCTTCGACGCAAACAATGACGGCAACCCGGTAACAGACCGAGTGGGCAATTCTCCGCGCAACAGCTATCGCGGCGATAATTTGCAAACCGTTGACCTGCGGCTGGCGAGAGCGGTCCACATCGGAGAGCGGAAAGTACTGAACCTTTCCGTGGATGCGTTCAATCTTCTGAACCATGCCAACATTGACGAGGTGTTTTCCGTTTACGGCGCGCCGGACTTTATTCCCAACCAGGTTCCAACACACTTTGGCGACGGCATCTCCGGACCAAGCGGAGCTGTTGGCGCACCCAGAACGGCCTTCAACACGCGGCAATTCCAATTAGGCGCGAAGTTTACTTTCTAGATTTGTGATGAATGTTTTCAGAGACGGCGCTTCCGCGCCGTCTTTTTTTTGTACGGGTATGTTGTTTGAAAGGCGCACCGAGGTTTAATTTTGGGTGCGGAACGGCAGCTTGAATTTGTGGGCAATCTCCGGCCAGTACTCGCGAAGGACGTCCCACGCCATATCATTCGCCACGCTATAGCCGACGCGGCTTGCCGTAGGGCCAAAACCGCGCGGGTTTCCGGGGTGGTAAAGATTGCTTAGCGCTTTGGAGCTTACCGTCCCAAACCATTCAGAATAATTCGGCATAAGCTTGCCTGAATCGCTCTGCGTAACAAACCTGTGCGCCAGCGCATGGCCAATCCGCGACTGCGTTGAGCCTTGACCAAGGCGGTAATAGCGCGGGTCTTGCCGGAAAAGGGCCGGATAGAGAAAGATGCCAAAGAAGTCGCCGGTAGCATTATCAGTTACTGCGGCGCCAAAGCGCTTTCCATAACCGGCAGCGCCCATCTGGTAGCTGGGATCGTCCTTATCTAACTGCGCGGTAGCGGCATCCCAGGCTGCACCAACATAGTTCAGCGGATCAGCAGTGCTTTCCACGAACATGTGGAATTTGTCTGAGGCGGAAAGCGCGCAAGGGCGCAGATCGCTCTTGTGGCGCGGAATGTGGACTGTGGTGCTTTCCAGCCGCTGAGAAAATCGTGCAACCACCTGGCTGAGCGGGCCGTTGTAATCATCGATATCAAACGGCTCAATGGGATGGATGCACGGCTGCTTTGCGGGAGTGATCATCGATGGGGGGACCAGCGAGAGCGCGGGCGTCATATTATTGAGCCGCGGTACGGGCTGGCCGCAGGCCATCGTAGTTGCCAGCAGCATTGCCAGGAACGCGAATTGTCTTCGCAAGCCCTTCATTTTCTGTGGTCCAAGAGAAGCGGAACGCGGAACCCAACTACTTTATCAATAGATGCGCCTTCGAAAAGTTTAAGAATTGTTACGTTTGGCCCTGCACCGGTTAACTTTGCAGTTACTAGCCGTCTGCGTAAGTTCAACAAATCAAGGCCCTTTTCAACGAAAAACCGAGTGTCTTTTCCGCTTTCAGGGCCTTGAACGCCACTTCCTGTAACTTGAGACACCAGTTTGCGCTCGCCCGGAACGGATTTATAATTGCGCGCGCTGGGGGCCCTCATGATGAAAGCCAGTATGAGTTCCGGTCTGCTCCTTATTCTTCTGCTCGTCGTTGTTCCTGCGACAGCCAAAGAACTGCGCGCCACCATTGTTTATGACGACACTGCAACTGATCTGACCTCAGCGCGTGAAGATGCCGGCCAACTCTGGATTACGAGTGCCGACCTGAAGCGCGCGACGCGGTTTGAAGTAAAGCCGCAAGGCGTGTGCCGCGACGAACTCTGCTTTCCGCTGCCTAAGGTCCGGCAACAGGAATTCATCCGCAAGACGCCGCCAGTGACATGGTTCAACATGACCGCGTTTGCCTCGCTCGTCCACCAGCCGGTAGCGTATGATCCCGCGCTCGCAACCTGGTATTTTGGCTTGCGCTCTGATCAGCGCCAGCAGCTCAGCTCACTGCAAGCGCCGGATTTTGCTCTGCCTGATCTGCAGGGAAAGCTGCATCGGCTCTCCGATTTTCACGGGAAAAAAATCCTGCTGGTTACATGGGCCAGTTGGTGAGGATGCCGCTTTGACCTGCCGGGCTGGCAGGCAATCTACCAGCAGTTAAAAGACAAGAATTTTGAAATCATTTCCGTAGCGCAGGATACCGGCGGAGCCAAAGATGCCGGGCCGTGGATCGATCCGTTGAAATATGTCTCAGCGAAACCTGATTTGCCGAAGGAGACAGTTGAGACCGCAAAGAATATCGGCCCGCTGACTTACACCGTGCTCATCGATGAGAAGCACCTAGTCTCCAAGCTTTACAACATGGTCAACGTGCCCACAGGCGTCTGGATCAACGAGCAAGGGCGCATCGTGCGTCCCAATGAAGTTGCGTTCGTTGACGACCGCTTCAAGAATTTCACCGGCATGGACTCCGCGCCGTATCTCAACGCGCTGAAAGACTGGGTGGAAAAAGGCGACAAAAGCGCTTACGTAATGAGTGAAGACCATCTGCGCGAAAAATTGACAGCGCACGATCCCAACATAGCGCAGGCTACGGCGGAATTCGGTCTCGGCGAACAGCTTTATAAGTCCGGCCACCCGACTGAAGCGATTGCGCACTTCAAGGAAGCGCAGCGTTTGAATCCGAAGAGCTGGAATTACAAGCGCCAGGCTTATGCGCTGACCAGCGAGAAGGATTACGGGACAACATTCCGCGATGAGGTACAGAAAATCGGCGGGAGCAAGGTTTACTATCCGCCGCCGGAATTGACACCCTCAGAGAAGAAACAAAATTAACCACAAAGGACACGAAGAAACACGAAGGGGAGATCGGGAGAGAAATCTGTTGGCGAAAGGGGTAGCGACCCACAGATCAGTATGGTCGGCTTAGT
>JASLFF010000136.1 GCA_030150795.1 Terriglobales bacterium
AGGATCGCCAGCAATACGATCATGAACCACAACTGCTTTTTATTTTCCGCACCTATCTTCACTTTACAGTCCTTCTCCTCTATTGAATGCTTGCCGTCGCGCCGCTTGCTAGCTTTCCTTCAGAAATGTCTCAAATTTTATTTGCAGTGACACCACGCCGCTTTCCACACTGGTAAGAGCGATCTGATTTATGATAAACACGAACCTGTCCTGCTCCATGGCATTGATAAATTTCGCAACTTTGGAGTACTCTCCGGTCACAGTGGTGTCAACGCCGATGCGCTGCACATCAGGCAACTCAACCTTGTCCTTATCGTTGGTGTTATGTTCCTGGTTATAGCGAATCCCGCCCTTGGCAGTTACGCCGGCATCCTTCATTAACGTTTCCAGGTGCTGGGAAATCTCGGAAAACTGGCTAGGCACTTTTTGCGCATAGAACTTCTTCACGTCCACACGGGTTTGGGCCAGCTTCTTGTCAATGCCGATCAGCGGGGTCACTTCACTGGTGAGCGTCTTTTTTTGTTGACGCAAACTTTCTTCCTGGGCCGCCCGGGCAGAGGGACTTGATCCCGGCAGCAGCAGGTAGACGATCAGCAACAAGTTCACGGCGCCAAGGGCCGAGAGGATCAGCGTAAACTTGGTTTTTGTTTTCGCCAGATTATTCATTACAGGCCCTCGCGGTTGGCGGTGTGCACCGGCATGGGTGCTGTGGGAGTGTAGTAAGTCACGATCTCAAACTTGTAAAGCGGGACGTCAGTTTTCCCCTGTGTCTGCATAAGTTCGTTACTGATCTGCGGACTGCGAAAACGGCTTGACTTCTCCATTTTCTTCTGCAGTTCAAGTCCATTCTCGTGCGTATCGCCCATCACCACCAGCGTAAGCTTAAGCCGGTTGTCCTTGGTTATCTCCGGAGCCACGGAGCTTAAGAAGGCGCGGGCCGGCATGATCCTCTGGAGATCATTGAACAATTGCGTCCAGGAAAGCTGGCGGCGGTTGATCTGTTTGTTCCAGTAATTTTTCTGCGCGGTGACGTCATGATTTTCAGGCAGATTTGAGATTGCTTCCGCCTCTGCCCGCTGTTTTTGCAATTCTGCAATTTCAGCCTGCAACTGCCGGGTGCGTTTGCCGGAGTCTGAAGAATTGGAAAAATTTCTCCATGCCAACGCGATCAGCACCAGCATAAGCAGCGCGGAAACCGCAATTGCTGCGCTCCAGCGCACGTAAAACTGGCGCACATCCTCATACTTCTGCGAAGCAAGATTGATAGTAAGGCGCATTATCCCAGCAAAGCCCCCACAATTCCCGCCATAGCGCCAGGCGAAACATGTTCACCGCTCAGGTTCTGCTCGGCGGCAAGCTCCGGAGCCAGTTCCTGTACCTGTACACCGGTTTGCTGGTGGAGCAGCGGACCAAGTTCCTCTAACGGAGCGGGGCCGCCTACGTAAATCTTTTCAATATGCGCGGCAAAGGTGTCTTCAAAAAATACGATCGAGGGCAACACGGCTTCAGACAGGTCCACGGCGGAAAAACTGCCTCTATGCGGGTTATCGAGAGTGCGCACAAGGCGCAACTCATGCCGCTCGACCGCCGTAATAGTTATGTTCATGGTATCGACTTTCAGGACCAGCGTTGGACGCTCGCCATCCACCAGCCCCAGCGCTGCCAATGACGACGGCAGGACGACACCCGGCTCATATCCAATATCGCGGAATGCTTTTTCGTATTCTTCAATTATCTCTCTGGGCGCTACCGCAGCCACTACCCTGACTGTTCCATTGGAGCGCGTGATGTCATAAGAAAGTGCCGCCTGGTCAACATCAAAGGGTAGCGATTTCTTGAGACGAAAACGAAGGACAGGCTCAATTTCCTCGTGCTTGGTGGGAAGGGACTCAAAATCCAGCAGCATCATGCGAATTGCCACGTCGGGCAAAACCACAATCACGTCTTTGGATTTCCCGGCCACTGCGCCCAGAGCGCCGCTCAACGCGGTGCACAAAGCTTCAGGGTTCAGAATATTGGGAATGGTCAGCCCGGGGGCGACAGTGCCTTCATTGAACCGTCGCGAGGTGAATACCTCCAGGCGCGATGTCTTGTCGGAGGCGCGGGCGGCGATTACCCCTTCCGAGGTGATTTCACACGCCAGCCGTGGCCTAACCGTTTTTTGTTGCAAACCTGCCATTTTTTATCTCGTAGTCTCGATGAACGTGACTTTGTTGATTTCTTTCATCGTAGTCACGCCGGCCCGAACGCGGGCCAGCGCTGAATCGCGCAGAAACTTCATTCCTTCGTCGTGTGCGGCCTTGCGAATTTCCGATGATGGCCGCTTTTCCAGGATGAGCTCGCGGATGCGGTCAGAGAGATCCAGAAGTTCATGGATTGCAGTCCGCCCGTGATAACCGGTGCCTCCGCATTCAATGCAGCCTGGCCCGTCATAAAACGGGACGTTGCGCCACTCTGCCGGGGCCAGACCGAAATTCTGCAGCTCCTCATCCGAGTAATGTACCGGCGTCTTGCAGTGAGTGCAGATCATTCGCACCAGCCGTTGCGCCAGCACGCAGTTAAGCGCCGACACAAAGTTATATGGTTCCACTCCCATGTTCAGGAAGCGGCCCAGCACATCAACCACGTTATTGGCATGGACGGTGGTGAACACCAAGTGGCCTGTCAGCGCTGACTGAATCGCGATCTGCGCCGTTTCCGTATCGCGGATTTCGCCCACCATGATTTTGTCCGGATCATGACGCAAGATGGAACGCAGCCCGCGGGCGAAGGTGAGGCCCTTTTTCTCATTCACGGGAATCTGCGTGATGCCGTGAATCTGGTACTCCACCGGATCTTCAATCGTGATGATCTTGTCTTCATCGGTCTTGATTTCATTCAGCGCGGCGTAAAGGGTAGTGGTCTTGCCGCTGCCCGTGGGGCCGGTGACCAGCACCATGCCGTAAGGCTCCAGGATGTAGCGGCGGAACTTGCGCAAATCTTCTTCATCAAAACCCACAACGTCAAGCACCAGGTTGCGGAACTTCTCGCTCATGGATTCTTTATCGAGTACGCGGAGCACGGCATTTTCGCCGTGGATGGTTGGCATGATGGAGACACGGAAGTCGATCAGCCTGCCGCTGTACTTAACACGGAAACGGCCGTCCTGAGGCACGCGGCGTTCCGCGATATCCAACTCACTCATGACCTTGATGCGGGTAATGATGGTGGAGTGATGTTCCTTGGCCATCGGCTGCATGGCCAGAGTCAGCACGCCGTCAATGCGATACTTTACGACTACTGAATCGCTTTCCGTTTCAATGTGGATGTCACTGGCGCGTTTTTGCAGCGCGGTAAAAATTGTGGTGTCCACCAGCCGGATGATCGGGCTGACGTCAGCTTCCGTGGTACCGGTAATTCGGTCGATGGTGATATTTTCATCGCCGCTTGCTTCGTCATCGCGGACAACGTCCAGCACAAAGCCTTCACTGGCTTCTTCCAGCACGCGCTGCGATTGCTCTGTTTTCTTGAGAATGTCGCTGATCTGGGCCAGAGTAGCTACTTTGGTCCGAATGCGGCGATTCAACAGCGAGCCGATCTCATCAATCATCATCAGCTTGCTGGGATCGGCGATCGCAATGGCGAGAGTGCTTTCGTTCTGCTCCAGCGGAACAAAGTTGTAACGGAACATCAGATCCACGGGAACGGTCTTGAATAGCTCCGCGTCAAGGTGATAATCACGCAGGTCAACGAACTCACAGCGATAGCGCGCGGCCATATCCCGGGCCTTTTGCTCGCTGCTTTCAGCCAAGCCGTTGATCGGTGTTGTGGCTTCCATTGTTGTCAGGCTCTTTCGATCCATACCATCCTACTGCTGTGCTCCGAGTGAAAAGATCGGCAAATACAGAGAAAGGAGCACGACTGCAACTGTAATGCCCATAAAAATCAAAATGACAGGTTCAACCAACTGCATGGCCGTTGTGAGCGAATTCTGGACGTCTTCCTCGTAAAATTCTGCCACCGAGTTCAACATGGCCGGCAAAGCGCCGGTGGACTCTCCGACTTCGATCATCTCCAGGGCGAGGTCAGGAAAAAACTTTGTTTCTTCCAGGCTAAAGGAAAGCGCACGGCCTTCACGGACGCGATTGGAGGCGTATCCAACGTTGCTGGCAATCTTAAAGCTGTTGATGGACTGGCTGGCGGTTTCCAGTGACGGCACAAGAGGCAGGCCGCCGGAAAGCAAGGTGGAAAGCGTCCGGGAAAACATGGCGATCTGGTATTTCATCCATATTTCGCCGAAAAGCGGCAGCTTGTAGCGAAGCGCATCCAGCGTCTTAGCACCGCGGTCTGAACGTACCCAGAGCGTAACGATGATGACAACCGCCAACAAGCTTCCCAAAATAACCAGATAATAATTCCGGATGCCGCGGCCAATCCCCAGCATGAAGACCGTAATATCCGGCAACTTTGCATTCAGCGAGTTGTAGAGATCAGCAAACTGTGGCACCACATAGGTCATTAGGAACGTAAGCATGACCGCGAGAGCGCAAATGAGCAGCGCTGGGTACCAAAGAGAGGCGATTAGTTTTTTGCGAAAGGAAACGGTAATGCGCTGGAACGAAATATAACGGCCCAAAACTTCTTCCAGGTTGCCGCTGCGCTCGCCCGCCAGCAGCGTGGTGGTATAGATTTTTGATGTCGCTCCCTGGGATTCAAATGCCTGCGACAGAAGTTCTCCGCTTTTCACCCGTTCCTGCACATTTTCCAGAATGGCTTTAAAACGGAGGTTCTTCTGCCTTTTGCTGAGAATATTCAAGGACTTAAGAATGGGCAGTCCGGCTTTGATCAGGGTCAGAAATTGTTGATTGAAAATGACAAACTGATCGGCCTTCAGGACCTTTTTGCGTGAGGCCCCGCCCACGGGCAGCAAGCCTCGCCGGGTCTTAACCGAGTAGACCATGAAGCCCTGCTGGACAAAGCGCTCCCTGATCTCCTGTTCAGAGATGCCACTTTCAACCTGCTGGAGCACGTGACCGCGCTCGTCCGCCATTTTAACGAGGAATTCAGCCATGAAATGAGAATACGGGGGAAGCTCCGACTCCCTTACACAAGTCTAACATTCTACGGATTGTTAACTCTATTTATTAGAATGGGGGGAACACCCATTATTGCGCATTTTGCTGATTAATTTTACTAATTCTTCAGCTCTCTAAGGTAATCAGGCAGTGATTTACTTGTGATTTACTGGGTAACCTGGCTGTCCTCAATTGTGTCCACGCCCGGGGGTGGGGTAAAGCGAAAAAGGCTGTCCTGGACAGGCACATTCTCCTCGATTTGAGAGAAGCGGAAATCGGTAACTGTGCTGTCCAGCCCATGAATCACAATCCGGTGGATCTGGTGAGACGCGGACACCTCAAGCACCACTTCCGAGACCCGGTCTTTCATGATTTTGGGCACACCCCGCATAACCACGTCTCCCGCCTGCAGGGGCGTCAGGTCAGGGGCCAAAGAGAGACCATCCAGTTCCTTTTCCAGCTTGGTTTTGCCCAAAAGATAGCGCAAA
>JASLFF010000166.1 GCA_030150795.1 Terriglobales bacterium
CGCAGGCAGTGTGCGCTCCGGTTTGCGTCCACGGAAATGCAGCCACCATACCAGCCAGATGAAGACTGTCGACGCCAGTCCCAGCACCAGGTGCAGCAGCAGAGTGCCTTTCAGCCGTTGTCCTTCAAGCTGCCAGCGCCAAGCCATTAAACCCGTAGCCACTACCGGCACTGACGATAGGGCGGCAACAGTCAGATTGTAGTAAGCCACTGCCGCTAATATAGCCGACCGCTTCCACTGCGCCGCGAAATCAAAAGCAACGCTCACCAGAAACAATGCGATCGGGAAGTGGATCAGCACCACATGCTGAGCATGTCGCGCCAACAGAACGGATTTCAGATCAAAGGGGTTCATGCGTTCCTTTACTGCACCACAACCTTGCCGGTCATCTTTGGATGGATCGAGCAAAAGTAGGTGTACGTGCCGGGTTTGGTGAACGTGTAGGTAAAGGTTTCATCCGTATCCAGCGCCTTGGATTTGAAACTCTTATCATCACTCACAACGTTGTGAGGAATGTCGTCCTGGTTGGTCCAGCGTATCGTGGTGCCCACAGGCACGGTCACAGGGTTTGGTGAAAAGACAAAGTTGTCGATTTTGACCTGCGTCGCGGGCTTGTCCTCCATTGTCGCGCCAAAGGTCCGGGAACGGCCGGCCATCATGATTATCAAGATGGCGAGCGCGGAGAAACCTAATGTTAAAACTGTACGTTTCATGACTGCTATGCTCCTGTCTTTCTTTGTTTTGAAATCTATTCCAGTGTGGAATCGGTAACGCCCAGCGCGTGCTTGCCCTGGACATAATTCACGTCGCGAATGCCCAGCAGGCTGCGCAGTTGTTCCGCCGGAACTTTCATTGGTCCGGGTGAAGGCGCTTCTCCGGGTTTGGGCTGAGGAAACGCAGTCGAGGCCGCCGTGTGAAATGTTACGTTGCCTTCCACCTTTTGCATGGTCTGGTGAATGTGTCCGTTCAGCACGGTGACTGATCCAAATTTTTTGAGATAGCCCAGCGCCTGCGCGCTGTCGTCGGTTCCCCATCCCCATTCCGGATAGACACTCCATAGCGGAATGTGCGCAAACACCACGATCGGCGTGCTTTTGGAAAGATGCTTTACATCGTTTTCCATCCATTCCAATTGCTCGCTGCCCAGGCTGCCCATCCCGCCTGCTTTCAGGTTCATCACGTTTACCAGCCCGATAAAGTGAACGCCCTTCTGGTCAAAGCTGTACCAGCCCGCGCCCTTGGTGTTCTTTCCATAGCGTTCCAGATATTGCTTGCCATCGTCGCCAATCACGTCATGCTCGCCGGGGACATAAAAGACGTCTTTGGCAACAGCGCCTTTCAGCAGTTGGTCAACGCCATCAAATTCTTCCGGCTTGGAAAGATGCGTGATATCGCCGGTATGCAGGATGAACCCGGGAGCGGTAGGCAGCGCGTTGATCTTGTCGATTGCCGCCTTCAACGTTCCGGCAACGTCCGTATTGGCCGGCTTGTTGAATCCCATGTGGCTGTCACTGATCTGGACAAAGCTGAGTTCTCCCTTCATGTCCTTGGCTTTCAGCCCGGTAAGCCCGCTCAGGCTGTAAGACTTGAGCACGCCGCCTTGCATCACGCAAAAGGCCCCGGTGCCGGCCCAGGCCATGCACTTTAAAAAGCCGCGGCGATCAATGCCATCGTGGTTGTGGTCATGCAGAATTTCGTCTTTTGCCTTGTCGGCCATTGTTTCCTCCGTGGAGTTCGCGCCGCTGGTGGGGCTGTCACGCGATCTCAGTTACTTAACTGAGTGGCCAAGGAAATATTCCCGGGAAAGGGGAAAATGCAGGCGGCGGTAGGGCCTCGAACCGGCGAGCTACGGATTGTGAGGCCGTTTTCAAGTTAAACTCAATTGAATTATTACAACTTATGTAATAATAGGGAAATGGAATGGAAGACAGATACTTCTATGGCATTACGCCAAGCACGGGAAGCAAAAGGCTGGACACAGCAGAAGGCGGCCTCGCATTTAGGATTTTCACAAACCTATCTGTCACTGCTGGAGCAAGGCAAGAGGCAGGTACCAAGATCGCGCGTTCAGAGGCTGCTCACAGTCTACCATTCGCTCTCGCCGTTGGCGCTGCCAATGCGCGGACAGAAGCATTGGGCAGGAATGGGCGATGTCAAACTGGCGCAACAACTTGGCGGTCTGGGTTATCCGGGATTTGCCTATATGCGCGCCCGTGCAACCTGGAATCCGGCTGAGCTTCTTGTAGCTGCGTTAACCAGGGACGAGTTGGAGAGCCGCACGGCAGAGGCTTTGCCGTGGCTCGCTCTTGCTTACAGCAACATGGATTGGGACTGGGTTGTAAAACAAACCAAGCTGCATGACACCCAGAACCGGCTGGGCTTTGTTCTTACCCTGGCCCGTTCATTGGCTGAACGAACGAATGACGCCGATGCTGCAAACCGGCTGCGCAACGTTGAAAAATTCTTCCACGCTTCTGTACTTCGACGCGAACTCACGTTTTGTCATGAGCATATGCCGCCTGCAGAACGCCGCTGGCTAAAACAGAACAGCACGCCCCAAGCAAAGCTCTGGAATGTCCTTTCAGACCTCTCTGTGGAGCATCTCAGCCATGCCATTGAAGGATGAAAAAGCGCTTCCACCGGAACCATGGCATTCGTTTCTCAAGGAGCTGGATGCTCTCGCCATTGGAATAGTGGATTTTCAATGCCTAGGTGGATTTGTTGTAACTCAGTTGTATGGACTTAAGCGTTCGACCGGCGATCTCGATGTCCTCTCAATAGCTCCAGTTGAGCAACGAAAGGACTTCCTTGAAAAAGCAGGCAGGGGCTCGGCTCTCCACAAGCGATACAAGATCTATTTGGATTATGTTGGAATTGCTTCAATTCCATACGAATACGAAAGCCGGTTGATTGAAATGTATCCTGGCGTTTACAAACACGTCCGGCTTTTTGCGCTCGATCCCTACGACATTGCCCTTAGTAAGCTCTGCCGCAATATCGGTCGCGACAGAGAGGATGTACTCTATCTCGCAAGACACGTTCCCTTCGACTTGCAGCTTTTGCGAGAACGTTACACAGACGAACTTCGGCCTGACTTACTGGGCGTACCTGAAAATCAAGACACAATTTTGAACCTTTGGATTGAGATGATTCAAGAGGACCGCGAAAGAGATGTGAACAACCGATAATAAAAGACATTGGTGGCGGCGGTAGGACTCGAACCTACGACCTACGGATTATGAGACCGTCGCTCTAACCACCTGAGCTACACCGCCAAAAGGTGAGGGGAAACGGGACAAAAAACAAGCTGCGCGACCTGGCGTCGGCAGCAGATTTGATTGTAAAGTCCTTCGATTTCCGATGTCAAACCTGCGCTGGCATCACACACCGGAGAGCCGGCGTTGTATGGAATTGCATGCAGCGGCAGAGCGGCTTTCCCACTTATCCAATCCAAGCACTAAGTACGCAGGTTTTTGCAAATATCCGGACTTAACGTTCTGCTGCAATAGCTCGTAGAGCGATGATTTAGTTAAGTAAAATGCGCGCGATTTTAATTTTGTCGCGGTAAAAAAATTGTTGTTCCAGATTTCGCAAAAGTCAAAATTTCATTTGAATTCTTTTATATTTTGGGCTACTCTCCACGCCGCACAGCTCCTTCCGGGATCCTCTTGAGCTGAGCTACAAGTCGCACACACACTTTTCCTGGAGCTTGCTGAAAAATCGCTCGCGAAGGTCGAGGGTGAAGTGTGCTTAGGGCGACTTGGAAAGAAAGTCGACGCTATGTCTTGGGAAATGACTCCACCAAGGGCGAGCTGCTGCTCTGCGGCATATGCAGCTAGCGGTAAGCTCATAATTTCCTGCCGAATCAATCGCGCGGATGCATTCGCGCTTTCGAACTCAGTCACCACGCCTGCTGAGTTTTTCCATCGTCGGCCAATTCTGGCCACAGCAAATCTATTGAGGTGGAAAACAACATGAACAAACGTAAAGCAATTCCATATGCCATCGGGATATTGACTGGCATTATTCTTATGCTCACGCAAACTTTCGCGTTCGCCGCGCCAACGATGATCGCAAGCGGCAGCACCGGCGTTCAACCGGTTGCGCCTGTTTCCAATCCTTGTCCGCGCTTTAAGGCGGGCAGCATCGTGCACCAGCCGCCGGCGCTGTTCAGCTCAAACGGCGTCCTGAACGTGAGGTTCTCTTACCAGACCACGACCGATTCCAAGGGCCGCCAACTGTTCTGCTTCATGACGCCCGACGGCACGGAGAACCCAACGCTGCATGTGAAACCGGGCGACACGCTGAACGTCACCGTTACGAACAACACGCCGGCATCGCCCGTGGAAGAGCCTTTCAACGCGCCCAATTGCGGTGACACGGCTATGACCGGTTCTTCCCTCAACATTCATTACCATGGCACCAACACCTCACCCGCCTGCCATGGTGACAACGTAACCAAGACGCTGATTAATTCCGGCACCACGTTCCAATACAGCCTGGTGTTCCCGACCAATGAACCTCCGGGACTCTATTGGTATCACCCCCACGTTCACGGCATTGCTGAAGCTGCGTTGCTCGGCGGCGGATCGGGAGCGCTGGTGGTGGACGGAATTGAGAACGTTCAACCGGCAGTTCAGGGACTGCGTCATCGTATCCTGGTGATTCGCGACCAGCCACAGTTGGACGGCATTGGCGAAGGCCCGGGCAATTGCGGCGTGGATATTCCTTTCCAGGACATTACAGTCAATAATGTTCCTATCGATTCCCACCAGGACCCTGTGACCGGCGCGGTCACGTTTACGCCCGCAGTCCTGCACATGCAAACCACTGAAACCCAGTTCTGGCGTGTAACTAACAGCACGGCGGACAGCATCCTCGATCTGCAAGTGAAGTATGACGGCGTTCCTCAGACGCTGCAGATTGTGGCGATTGATGCGGTGCCGGTTAACTCACAGGATGGGACCCAGCCAGGTCATTTGATTTCGGCCACGGACTACCGCCTGCCGGTCGCGGGACGCGTCGAGTTCCTGGTGAAAGCGCCTGCTCCCACCGTGAAGGTGGCCCAGTTCATCACGAACAACATCAACACCGGCCCCCAGGGCGATTGCGATCCGACACGCACGATCTTCAACATCACGTTGACGGGTTATCCGCAGTCTGACTTCGATGAGCCGGCCACAGACGACTCTCTCCCCAACTCTACCGGCTTGATCACCACCCAGCAGCGGTTCGGCGGACTCAGCAGCCTACCGGTTACCGCCACCCGCCACCTGACTTTCAGCGAAGTCCAGCCAACCCAGTTCTTCATTACCGTCGACGGAGCAACGCCGACGCTCTTTGACAACAACAATCCTCCATCGGTCATTACCACGCAGGGTTCGGTGGAGAAATGGATTGTCCGCAACATAGCCCAGGAAAACCATGAATGGCATTTCCATCAAATCCACTTCAAGGTGCTCTCTGAGGACAACTATGAGATAAACGGCAATCCATCCACGCCGGCCATCATCGGCCAGTTCGCGGACATGGTCGAAGTCCCGTTCTGGGACAACGTGAAGAACCCGAACGGCCCGATTCCTCAGGCCCAGATGCTTATGGACTTCCGTGGTCCGGACGTTGGAGACTTCGTCTATCACTGCCACATTCTCTCGCATGAGGATTTGGGCATGATGGCGATTATCCGCGTACTGCCAAGCAGTTCCAAACTCACGACGCCGAAAGACAAGAACGCCCCGGCGACGGCCGAGAAAACTCCCGCCAAACCCGCAACCCAGCCCGGGATGTTTGGCATTGGCGGAGATCTGGAGTAGCGCAACCTATGCAACTCGATCACGGGCTGCATTACAGTAGGGACAAGAAAAGCGGCTTCAGATATTTTTCTGGAGCCGCTTTCATCACTCGCAGGTCGCCGTCATTGGCAAAGTACGGTTCTTCCTTCTGCTGGATGTTCAGTGGAAGACTACCGTGCTGGTTCCGGAAC
>JASLFF010000191.1 GCA_030150795.1 Terriglobales bacterium
AGTAATGTTTCCGGCCCGCCGTTATTGCTTACATACTGCTCGCTGATCAGCTTGCTCGGCGACTCCAGCCATGTCGCGTTACGGAACTTGATAGATGCCTGGCCGGGAAACTCTCCGCGAAATACCAGCTTATCTCCTTCGAACGCGCCGGTCTCAACAATCGCTCCCGGAAACGCATCGCCAAAGACATACATCTTGTATTTCTGCTCCGCCATGTCCCAGGTCAATACCAGCATGCCTTCAAAATCACCAACAGGTCCTTTCGAATGGAAAGTGTTCAATAAGGATTTGCCGCCCGGCCCCCATTTGCTGGTGTATATGCCGGTATTGGTTGCACCCTGGGGCGCCATGGCTGACTTGGGATACGTCTCGGTGTAAGTCCAATTGCCTATATAGAAGCCAAGGCGCTTCATCTCTGCTGCTCCCGGCTTTGCTTTTGCCTCCTGAGTTTGTGAGGGCTTTGCTTCTGAATTTTGCTGGGCCCTGCTTAGGCCCCCGACCGTAACCGCGAGGAGCATCAAGCCGAGAAGAGCCATTGTTCTGAAACTGGAACCAGACCACGCCGGACCTTTTCGCATAGATAATTGCCTCTGATTTGTCTCGTCAATCATTCATACCCTCCATTCTTCTCCGCGTTTCCGCGCCTCCGCGGTGAGATTTTAGCTTTTCGACTTCTCCCATGCCTTGGCATACTTCCAGCTCACATACGCGGCATGGTTCATCAGCACCAGCAGGCCTTCGCGGCCATCCAGAAATCCGCCACGGAAAAAATATGCCCAGATAAATCGCACCAGCGGACGCAGAACAATATTCACCACGCTGAAACCGACTTTGCGCTCACGAACTACCATGTCCGCGCCCAGTGACGAATATCGGTTCGCGTGCTCGATAAAACTTTCCAGCGTCGGATAGGCATGATGGATCATGTCGCCCTGCACGTGGCCCAGTTCGCCCGCCATCTTCATGTCTTCATGCACGTCGCGCAGTTCAAACGTCGCCGCGCCGCGCTTGATCAGCCGAAGCTTGGGGTCAGGATAATAACCGCTTCGCTTGATCCACTTGCCGAAATACAGATTGCGGCGGTTCATCGTGTATCCGGTAAACTGCGGGGTGCCGCCGGTCAGCAGCGCCTTGATGCTGGACGCCAGCTCCGGGCTCACCTCTTCGTCGGCGTCCAGCGAGAGAATCCAGTCGCACGTTGCCTTCTCCAGCGCCGAGTTCTTCTGCCGCGCAAAGCCCTTCCACGGCTCCACAAACACCTTTGCCCCAAATTGTTGTGCCAGGCTCACCGTCCCGTCAGTGCTGCTTGAATCCACAACAATGATCTCGTCGGCAATGTCTTTCACGCTCTTCAGCGTGCGGCCAATGTTCGCTTCTTCGTTGAGCGTGATGGTGCAAACAGAAAGACTCATGCGCGGAAGGATAACAGGAGCAGAAAGCGCCGGTCACGCTTCGGCGGTTAAACAAGACCTTAATGGCCGATATCTAAAAACAGTGACAACGCTCATGTTCTTCCCATCCCGCTTATACCTGTCTTCCTGAGCGCAGCCGGAGCGACCGCAGGGAGTAATGGCGAAGTCGAAGGACCCCGACTCGGCTTCCTTTGCCATGCCGCACCAGGGAGTTCTAACGAGAGATCTTGCGTTTTCCAGGCATTGCCCCCGGCGCGATGGTGGGCTTGATCCTAGGCTACGTCACGCAGAAGTATGGCGAGTCCGGCCAGTTGCAGCGCACAAAGCAACGCTGGCAAATTCGCAGCTCGTTGCTATTGAAGGCTATCTTTGTTTAACCAGTTCATCCGAGAGCAGCCGCGCCTTCACCGCCAGAGTATGAGCGCGCGCGGGATCGTTTTCCGTAGTGGCTGTCCGGCTCTGCTTGATGAACTCCCTGATCTGCGCCCGCATCGCTTCTTCATCTTTCGATAACGTGCGTGTGATCCCGTTCAGGTTTGCTTCTGCGCCCTGAAGAAGCTGGTCAGTCGAAGCCTGGGTGGTGCCATCGCTAGCAGGCGTCGGCCCCGGAGAAATCTGCTGCGGCGTTGGCGCAGGCTCAGCCGGAATCACTTTTTTCGATGGTGTGTTGTGCGCAACCTCTGACTTCTCGCCGGGCTTCTTTGCCGCCGCATGTCGTGTGTGCTTGGGTTTTTCCGCTGTCTTGGGTTGCTCCGCCGGTGTTGCAGAAGGCTGTGCTTCTGGTTGCTGCTGTTCGGCGGGCTTGGTTTCGGTTTCAGCAGGGGTGGGCGTGGCCTCAGGAGTTGCCGCTGGAGGCGGTGGCTGCTGCGGCATTACCAGAACAGGCTTCTTATGTTCGCAACCTGAAATTACCAGCACGAGCAATAGAATGCCCGCGACTGCCGGATTTAGACGAAGTGTTTTCATGCCTTGCTGACTGAATCCTCTTTTGCTACTACGGGCGCATCGCCATTGGCGCCGGCCTCTGCCAGCGGGAAGCGCAGGAAAAATGTGGTCCCATGATCGATGATAGAAGTAAATTCCACCGATCCATGGTGCATCTGTACCACTCGATAGGCCATGGCCAGGCCAATCCCGCTTCCACCCGTCTTTGTAGTGAAGTATAGATTAAAAATCTTGTCGCGGATATTCTCCGGAATGCCCGCTCCCTGGTCACGAACGCTGATCAGCGCGCTATCGCCATCGCGTTTCACCGTCAGGCGCAGAGTGCCTCCATCCGGCATGGCCTGCACGCCATTCAAAACGATATTCAGCAGCGCCTGCTTCACCAGGTCAGCATCAATGCGCACCGGCAAGTGATCTGGCGCGGCTTCACGTTCTATGAGCACACTATGCTTCTCCGCCGCAGGCGAAGCCAGGGTCACAACGTCCTCAACCAGCTTGCGCAAATCCATATCATTCAGGCGCAACTCCACTGGACGCGTAAAGTCCACCAGCGTTTGCACCACGCGGTCCAGACGTTGTATTTCGCTGCTGATCACGTCCACGTGGCGGCGCGTGTCCGGGTCGATTTCTTTCATCTTCTGCCGCAGCACTTCCAGGTGGACCACAATCGCGTTGATGGGATTCTTTACTTCATGCGCCACGCCTGAGGTAAGCCTGCCGATGGCGGAAAGTCGCCGTGAAAGCTCAATCTCATCCTCGATCCTATGGACGGATTCGGCATCGCGCAGCGTGAGCAGCGCGCCAATGCGCTCGCCGTGCTCCTCAATAAAGTCGAGCGAAACCTGTATGTGCCGCCCCTGGGCGTCTTCTATATCTTCCTGGCCCACGGCCTCGCGAGAGGCAAACGCGTCCAGAATTTTCCTGCCCAGAATCGATTCACGCGAGAATATTTCTTCCGGCTGGCGGCCCAGCATTTCTCCGCGCTCCTTGCCGATGAAGCGCTCCGCAGACGCGCTTACCAGCACTGCGTTGGAATCGCTGGTAAACAGCATGACCCCGTCCTGAAGGTTCGCCATCATCTGGTCCAGGTTTTCTTTCAGGGCAGAGAAGACTTCTTTTACGTCGCGCATCTGCCGGCCCAGTCGCTCGATCTTGGTCGAGACCCTGCCGTATTCATCGGAGCGCTTTTGCGGCATGGCCACCAGGTCAGCCTTGCCGGAACTGATCAAATCCAACCGGCGGCTGATGGCGGCCAGCGGTCGTAGCGCAAGATTAGAGAGGCCCGCGGAAAGAATAAGACTCAACAGAATTGCCGATCCTGAAAAAACCAGCGCCTTGGTGATTTCCGGTTTTAAATTAGCTTTCAAAAGCGTAGTGTTGACTCCTACACGTACCTCTCCGAAAGGTTTGCCGCTTGTATAGTTGGTCAACGGCATACGGGAGTCATAGGTTTCTGCCGGACCGTAAATGAGCTTGAGCTGCCGGCGAATACCGCCATTAAGAAGGTTGGCGTAATCCTCACGCGGCGGCACAATCGTATTTTGCAAGGCTGGATTCGTGTGCAGCAGCGCCAGTCCCTTGGAGTCCACGATGCTCGCATCAAGAATGTTGGGCGAATCACCGGTCACCGAATCCAGAAGCGAGGCGATTACCGGATCGGACTGCAGCAAATCCTGCATTGCCGCTTCCACCTTCGCGGGATCGTTGAGGTCGATCTTGGTGCTGCTTAGATCAACGCCCAGTGCGGGTTTTGCCACCGCAAAAATGTGGAGCTTGATGACGTCTGCGATTGAGGAGACTTCCTGAACGCGCTGATTGACCACTTCCGATATGTAAAGCGTCGCAAGGGTGGCCACAATCGCCACCACTATGGAGGTGAAGGCGAAAACCAGCTTGGTTTTCAGGCTCAAGGCAAGCATCATTCACTTCTGAAACGCGCGAATTGCTAAGTTTCTTTTGTCATCTTCAGCTATCGCAACGGCAAATGCAAAGGGTCTTTTAGTTGGCCCCTTCGCTGGCCACGGCGGAGGCGCTTCCATATTCTTTCAGTTTATTGTGCAGCGTCTTCAGGCTGATTCCCAGGACTTCCGCAGCGCGGGTCTTATTGTTATTGTTGGCCGCCAGCGTTTTCAGAATCAGCATTTTTTCGGCTTCGCCCACCGTGGTTCCCACTTCCAGCCGAATGCCCTCGCCTTCACTGGCCGGGATTCGCACGCCAATATTGCCAAAGTTAGGCGGCAGATGGCGCTGGTCCAGCAGGGTTCCGTCACAAACGATCACGCCGCGTTCCATGCTATTGCGGAGCTCACGCACATTGCCCGGCCAATTATGGCTCTGGAACATTTGCAGAACATGGTCAGCCACGCCCGCCACTTTGCGGCCATGCTTGGCATTCATGTCGGCGAGCAACGCATCCACCAGTTGCGGGATATCTTCTTTGTGGTCTCGCAACGGCGGCAGGTGGATATTGAAAACATTCAGTCGGTAATAAAGATCGCCGCGCAGCTCGCCCTTGGCGACGGCCTCTTCAGGAACTTTATTGGTTGCTGCCAGCACCCGCACATCCACAGGCGTCTCAACCTTGCTGCCCAGTCGGCGGAGCTTGCGGTCTTCCAGTACGCGCAACAGCTTGGCTTGCGTCGCAGCAGGCATTTCTCCAATTTCATCCAGCAGAAGCGTGCCTTCTTCCGCCAGCTCAAAGCATCCGGCGCGGCGCTCCATAGCGCCGGTAAACGCGCCTTTTTCATGGCCAAAGATTTCGCTTTCAATCAACGTTTCCGGTATGGCCGAGCAGTTGATGGCTACAAACGGCTTGTTCTTGCGCGGGCTCAAATCGTGGATCGTGCGTGCCACCATTTCTTTGCCGGTGCCGCTTTCTCCAGTGATAAGAACGGACGCCGTGCTTGGGGCCACCATCTCAACCAGGTGAAAAATCTCCTGCATTGCCCGTGACGATCCAACCATCTGCCCAAAAACGCCGGTATCGCGCAGCTTCTTTTTCGTAACTTCCAGCTCTACCGTAGTTCCACGCTGGCGGGATGCATTCTGCAGAATCTGCCTGAGCCGCGCCGCATCCACAGGCTTCTGGATAAAGTCATACGCGCCTGCCTTCATCGCATCCACGGCAACATCAATGCTGCCCTGGGCTGTCAGCAATACCACGGCGATCTGCTGCGGCTGGTCGGCAAGGCG
>JASLFF010000201.1 GCA_030150795.1 Terriglobales bacterium
CTTTGAAGTTCCAACTCGCCTTAAGCACATTTTGCATGATCGATGCTGACACATCTGACAGGCGACTTTTCTTTGAGCGACTCCTATCCTCCACCTGTAGTGCTGCCGGTCGTCTCATGAATTAGAGACGTGACCGGTTCATGAATGTCGTCTGTCCAGAGCAAGGAGATTGACCATGGGAATAGCAACATGGTTCGCTGCAACCCTTCGACAGTACCCGGAAATTGCAATTTTTCTCACGCTGGCCATTGGCTATTATTTCGGCAAGTTCACTTTCCACGGCATCGGTTTAGGGTCGGTCACCGCCACTCTGCTGGCGGGCGTGCTGATCGGGCAACTCGGGATCACCATCTCGCAGCCTCTTAAGGCGTTTGTCTTTCTCATGTTTCTATTTGCCGTGGGTTACGGAGTAGGACCGCAGTTCATTCGAGGCATCGCGAAGGACGGTGTGCCTCAGGCCCTCTTTGCGGTAGTTCTATGCGTGCTCTGTCTGGGGTCTTTGGTCGTGATCGTTAAGCTGGCCGGCTATGACCTGGGTTATGCAGCGGGGCTGTACTCCGGGTCACAGACCATTTCCGCCGCCATGGGCCTTTCAACCGACGCGATTAACCGCCTGGGCTTGGCTGCAAATGACGCCAAGAAGATGCTCGATTCCATGCCGGTCGCCTATGCAGTGAGCTACATGTTCGGCACCATGGGCTCAGCAATCATCATTGCACTGGTTGGCCCAGCATTGCTTGGCATCGACCTTCGTGAGGCGTGTAAAGACTACGAAGAAAAGTTTGGCGGTGGCGGCAAAAAAGAACTCGGCGGCGCCGGTAGTGCCTGGCGCAGATGGGAGCTGCGCGCATTCAAGGTACCGGCAACCTCAAGGGTCATTGGGCTGCGCGCCATTGAGGCCGAGGCGATGGTCCCTAACCAACGCGTGTTCATTCAACGTTTACGCCGCAACGGAATCATTGAAGAAGCAAATGCTGACACGGTATTGCAGGAAGGCGATGTAGTTGCGGTTGCGGGCGCGCGGGAGGTACTCCTCAGTATTATTTATGAACGTGCCACGTTGATGGCGGTCTCAGGCGGTCGGCCAATGCCCGTAAGCACTGAACCTGTGGTGGAAGCCGACGATCCCGAATTACTCAACGTCCCAGTGGAAGGCGTTGACGTTTACGTGACCAACAAGGAAGTAGATGGTAAAACCCTTGCTGAACTTGCCGTGCGGCCATCAGCCCGCGGCGTCTTTCTCAGGAAAATCACTCGTGGCGCAGTTGCCACCTCCATTCCTATCCTGCCGAATACGAAAATTTTCCGTGGCGACATCGTAACTCTGGTTGGCCGTACCCAGGACACCGCCGCCGCCACGAAATTGCTGGGCGTACCGGACCGCGCAACCGATATCGCTGACGTTGCGTTTATCGGTGCGGGAATTACAGTTGGTGCGCTGATTGGCGCTTTGGTCTGGAAGGTAGCGGGCGTGCCTCTCACGCTGTCCACTGCGGGCGGCGCTCTCATATCCGGTCTTATTTGTGGATGGCTGCGCTCCGTGCATCCCACATTTGGCCGTATTCCAACCTCCACCGTTTGGTTCATGAACTCGGTGGGCCTGAACATCTTTATTGCCGTCGTAGGTATCTCGGCTGGGCCTGGCTTCGTAAATGGCCTAAAGACGCAAGGCATCGGCTTATTCCTGTGGGGAGCGCTGGCTACAACCGTGCCTCTTGTCCTGGGAATGTTCGTCGGTAAATATCTTTTCCGCTTCCACGACGCTCTCTTGCTGGGCATCGTGTCCGGCGCCAGAACTACAACAGCTTCCCTCGGTCTGGTATGCGATCGCGCGGAAAGCCAGATTCCCGCCCTCGGATACACCGTAACCTACGCCGTCGGAAATACATTCCTCACGATCTGGGGCATGGTGTTGATCGTGATCCTGGCGCGATAACCCTGAAAGGAGACATTGATGGATTCTCTGAACCTACACACTTTCGAGACCCTGAGTCCGTTTGAGATCAAAGATGAGTTAATCAAACTTGCCAGAAAAAACTCCCGGACAACGCAGTCTGCCTTTCTGAATGCAGGCCGTGGCAACCCCAACTGGATCGCCACCACGCCGCGCGAGGGATTTTTCCTGCTCGGTCAGTTCGCGGTCACTGAAAGCCAGCGAGTGATGGAACATCCGGCGGGCCTGGGCGGAATGCCGCAGCCGCATGGCATTGCAAAACGGCTTGAAACATGGCTCAGCAAACACTTTGAGTCGCCTGGTGCTACCTTCCTCTCCTCGATGGTACGGTTTGCGGTGAAAAAATTTGGTTTTGAAGCCGACGCTTTTGTACATGAGCTGGTGGATTCGATCATTGGCGACAATTATCCCGTGCCTGATCGCATGCTGGTCCATAACGAGCGCATCGTGCATGAGTACCTGATGTGGGCAATGTGCGGGGACCCGAGGCCGCCCGGCAAGTTTGACCTTTATGCCGTTGAAGGCGGCACAGCTGCAATGTGCTACATCTTCAAGTCCCTGAAAGTCAATCGCCTTTTGCGTCCCGGCGATACCATCGCGCTTGGGACGCCGATCTTCACGCCCTATATCGAGCTGCCGCATCTCGAAGATTTTGCGTTGAACATCGTGAATATTCAGGCGCCGCAGGAAAACCGTTTCCAATTCACTGACGCCGAACTCAAGAAGCTTGAGGACCCCAAGATCAAGGCATTTTTTGTTGTCAATCCCGGCAATCCTACCGGCGCCGCGCTCAGCCATGAGGTGATTGCCAAGATTGCGAAACTGGTAAAGACCAAGCGTCCTGATCTCATGATCCTGACCGATGACGTGTACGGAACATTCGTCCACGACTTCCGGTCGCTGATGGGTGAGCTGCCTCACAACACCATTGGAGTGTATTCCTATTCGAAGTATATGGGCGCAACGGGATGGCGGCTCGGCGTGATTGCCGTCCACGAAGACAACCTCTTCGACAAGATGATCGCGAAGCTCCCCGCTGCCGACCTGAAAGCGCTGGATAACCGCTATGGCGCATTGACTCTTGAGCCGCGCAAGATTAAGTTCATTGACCGTATAGTGGCTGATAGCCGCGACGTAGCTTTAAACCACACAGCCGGGCTCTCACTGCCCCAGCAAGTCATGATGAGCCTATTCTCCCTGTCCGAGCTGATGGATGACGCCAAACTTTATCAGAAGGCATGTATGGAGATCCTTCACCGGCGTGCCATGGCCATGGTTGAAGGGCTGGGCATAGAGGTTTCCCCGAACCCGCTCTATGACGCTTACTACGGGTTGATCGACTTTGAATTCTGGGCGCGCAAGAACATTGGCGAAGATGCCGTCGACTACCTCAAAGCGCACGTTCACCCGCTCGATCTTGCTTTTCGCCTGGCTGAGAATTACGGGATTGTCCTGCTGAACGGCGGCGGGTTCAGCGCGCCAGACTGGTCATTGCGTGTGTCCTTGGCCAATCTGGGTGACGAAGTGTACGAAGATATTGGTCGCGGGGTCCGATCGGTTGCGCGCAGCTACCGCGATGCCTTTGAAGCGTCCAGGCACGTGGAAGAAACGCAACCGTCATCCAGGAGGTAACCTCACGGCTTCATTCTTTATGACCCAGGGTAAGCAAAGGAGAAGGGCGGCGCAGCGGCCAAAAAACCGTTGCGCCCTCCTGACGACAAAAAAGGAGGGACTATTTTTTACTCCAAGAAATATCTAATGAGCTGGATCACGGTGGCTGCAATGATGCTGGCAAGCAGCAGCTACAGCTACGACGACAAGCGGGAAACCATTCAAGCACAGGCGTTTGGAACAGGCACAATGGCGAGCCGTAACTTTGGCATCACCATTCGGATTCAAGACTACTCCACTCCGGCAGAACAAAAAGCCTTGATCGATGCTTTCAAGAGCGGCGGTCATGATGCGATGGTGAAAGTTCTGTCCAAGATGAAGGGCAAAGGCCAGGTAGCAGTTACTGGAAGCGTGGGCTACCAGATTGCTTACATCAGAAACATTCCCACTAAAAATGGGCGCACCATTCGATTGATGACAGATCGTCCCATTAACTTCGCTGAAGCCGCGAGTTCTTTCCGCAGCCAGGATTACGATCTTACGCTGATGGAAATTCATCTGAACAATGATAAGGACAAGAGCACCGGCAATATGATTTTAGGCGGCCGATTCAAAGTCAACAAAAAGAACCAGCAGATTGAGTTTGAAAGCTACCATTCCACGCCTTGGCGTCTAGCGGGGATCATGGAAAGGTAAAACAGGCTTTCAGAATTGAGAAACCATTCTTCAGGATAAGTTGACCTCGACTCGCTTATCCTTTTTTTTGCTCTGCCGATGTGATTCTTCAGCTGGATGCTTATCTGATTGGTTTCACAAGCCGGCAGCATCAAGCGGCTGAGATGCGTGTAACGCCGAGTCCCTGCCGGTCTTCGCCGGATGCACTGAGCTTCTCCTCTGCATCTTGGAATGACCTGGCGATGCTCGTCTGTTGGCGTTCCTGCCAGTATCTAAGGCTTGCGCGGCGCTCTGGAGGGACAACCGTAAGCAGGTCCGCGATAAGGGCTTTCATGCGGCGCATGACCTGAACGCTTCTTGCGCCGTAGGAAAGAATCTCTTCGAAACCAAGGTGCAGAAAATCGTCCCATGAGGGAAATGGAATTATCAGCCTTATGTGGCCGGAATCATCAGGATATGCGCCAATTTCCAACCGCCGCCCTCCAAGACGAAGCAAGAGGTCGCCAATCTGGTCCAGCGCCTGGACTGCGGTAGTAGGATCATTAACCGCCGGCGACAGTGCCCTGATCGCGATATCTACCAGCAACCGGATTGCATATTTTGGATCTTGTTCAAACGTACGCTCTCCGCCAAGTTCCAGCACTTTTGAGAGCTCTCTTTCAGTGAATGGATATTGAGCATTGAAGACATGCAGCAGAGGCGTTCCTTCCAAAATAGTATCTCCAATGGCAGTCACAACGTTGACACAGGCGTCGTGCTCCTTCGCAAGCGTCACCAGCCTGTTAACGTTGACTGATTCCAATGATCGAGGCTGCCCATGATGAAGCAGCGTCTGCTCGGGAACCAATGTGCGCAAACCGGCCGTTGGAATCTCGTCTGATGAAGGGCCAATTGGGCCGTATAGCTTTTCAATCACTTCCCTTCCCTGATTGCCGGTAAAGATCAGCATGCGATTAATTTGAAGGCGTCCGATCCGGTGAATCAGGCCGACAAACATCCCCACGCTGGTAAGAAGCAGCACAATCACAACCAGGGAACTGATAAAGGGGACTCTCCGGGAGTTGTTCCGGTCCAGCCATTCCAGAGCGGCGATTGCATATAGAAAAGTGGCGCTGAAAACTCCTAAAGCATGTGACAGCACGGGATCGCGCGCAATCCACATGACCAGGCGCGGCGAATAAGCGGTGGCGCTGAACTGCACCATCAGGAAGGTCAATGAAAATACTATCCCCGTAAGGGCCATCATTCCTGATGCGATGGATGAATAGATGGCAATCGAAGTCTCGATACTTGCGTCAGCTTTCAGGTGCGGGAACACGTAATGCTCGATACGCGGCAAGATCACACTGGCTGCAATTGCCGTCATAGCGTACAGCCCGGGAATAAGCCACGGCCCTAAGTGGACCCGCTTGGCTTGACTGAGCATCCGCATATCGCTCTCAAGATCAGTACCTCCAATCAGTCCACACCGAATTCACGCGGCAAGCCACTGTCAGATGTAACGGTATGTCATTCCTTCCAGCTTCGGCATGATGGAGCAGGACGGAAACGCAATACAATGCGCGTAGACGCGATCATCAATTTGCTGGCAGCTGTTGCCCTCTTTTTTATGATGGCTGCGGTTGGGCTGGGGTTAAGCATCTGGGATTTGCTCAAGGTAGCCCGCGATTGGCGGCTCGCGTTGCGCGCGGGAATAGCGAACTATCTGCTAGTTCCCGCGGCGGCCGTTGGCCTGTTATTTTTGTTCCAGCCTAAGCCGATGGTCGCGGCAGGATTTCTGATTGCGGTAGTTTGTCCCGGCGCTCCTTTCGCTCCGGTTCTTACGGCAATCGCCAAGGGAACGGTGGCCACGGCAGTGGGCGTAATGGCAATCTTGGCGGGATCGTCAGCCATCATTGCGCCACTGCTCTTGCGCTTTTTGCTTCCGTTGGTTGCCGGCCGCAGTGATCTGACCATAAACCCGATGAAAATCGTCACTACCCTGATAATGAGCCAGTTCCTGCCACTATTTCTTGGACTGGCTTTACATCACGCCAAACCCCGGCTGGCAGAGCGATTGAAAGGCCTTCTCAATCGCTTAAGCTCCTTGTTGAATCTGGGTCTTATTACTCTGATTCTCATGGCCCAATTCAAACTGCTGCAACAGATCCGTCTCTCAGGATATTTGGGAATGTCGATGATGGTCGGCGCCACGCTTTTAGCCGGATGGCTGCTGGGCGGCCCGGACAGCAATCAACGCAAGACAATGGCGATCACAACCGCGACTCGTAACGTCGGCGTGGCCCTGGTAATTGTTGCAAGCAGTTTCCCTGGAACTGCGGTCGTCACTGCGGCAACTGCATTTGCATTGTTCCAAATCATAGCGGTTGTTTTGGTTGCCGTGGCATGGGGACGGCTCTCACCTGGAACACGCCAGGTGAGCAAGGCTGCCGACTGAATAATTCTGCCCTGTACCGCCTCTTTATATTAATGATCGTTTCTTGAACCGCTTAGGCTTCGTGCCAGCGGTGCTCGTCGAAGGCGACGTACCTCTCAGTCAGGGCCTTCCTTCATCACGGCTGGAAATTGGTTCAGCTCAACAGAAGGATGATCAGCGTTCCACAAGTTGTAAGGAAAATGTGGCCGAATGCGACTGTACCTGAATAGCCCAACACCGCGACAGGGCTTTCCGCTTTTTCCTGCACTGCGGCAAGACCGGCTGTCATGGTCTGTGCGCCGGCCAGCCCTCCAAGGAGAAGCACAGGATTGAGCTTGAGCACATAGCGGCCAAACAGCAATCCGGTCAGTAGAGGCATGAGTGTAACAACGGCTCCCCCCAGAAGAAGCGCGTATCCCACCTCTTTCAGCGATGAGATGAACACCGGTCCGGCTTTGAGTCCAATCATGGCTACGAAAGCGGCAAGGCCCATGGACCGCATAAACAGGACCGCCCCTTCTGGAATGCGGCCGAACCACGGGACTACAGACCCGAACCACCCTACAAGCAAGCCGGCCAATAGTGTTCCCACGCTGGTGCCAAGATTGATTCTCAGGCTTCCCATGGGTATGGTAACGATCGCTCCCACAAAAATTCCCGCAAATATAGCCAGCCCGAGAGTACCAAGGTCGCTTTCCTTGACTGGATTGAGTACCATGCCGGCAATCTGCGCAAAGCCTTCTACCGCTGGTTCCGTTCCTGTGACCTTCAGAATGTCTCCCCGTTCAATGATCGTGTTCAACCCAATTGGAACTGTTTGTGACTGGCGAGTGATCCCGCGGAGAAAAACGCCGCGTGCCTCGCCCACTGTTTGCCCGATCGCCTCCAGCGTCTTTCCCACCAATCTTTTTCCCGTGACATAGATATCAAAAGACGCCACGGGAATATCCAGCAGTTCCGGATCAGCGACCTCGGGTGCGCGACCTCCTATCAGGTCGACTAAGACGTCGGTTCTTCCCAATAGTGCGACCTTATCGCCTGCCTGCAGCACGGTGGCCGGCGCCGGCTCAAAGACTTCGCCATTGCGCCGGATGCGTTCAGCAAAGATGCGCGTGCCCGGCACGGAGTGCTCAGCCTGGT
>JASLFF010000218.1 GCA_030150795.1 Terriglobales bacterium
TGACTGCTACCTGAACAAGCTGAAACAGGAATTTCCCGAAGAGGCCGGCCGCATCGACGACTTCTTTGGGTTGGTTCGCAAGACTTATCTGATCGGCCTGCTCCGCTATTTTCGCGGCACACAGACGCCCCGTATCATTCCGTTTCAACACCTGACGCTCCGCGACGTTCTCCATACGTATTTCAGGAACCCGAAGCTGAAGCTGCTGCTGACTGGAGACATTGGGCATTGGGGTTCTCCGCCCTCACGCACTTCATTTGTATTTGATTCCATGCTCCGGCTGTCTTATTTCCTTGGCAACTACTATCCGCGCGGCGGCTCGCAGAAATTTGTCGACGAGCTAGCCCTGAGATTCGAGGAGAACGGCGGCCACATTCTGATGAATTCTCTGGTGCGGCGGATTCTTGTGCATAATCGCGCGGTGCGGGGAGTTGAAATCCAGTCCGGCTCGATCCGCAACAGGGTAACCAAACAGATTTCCGCCGCCATTGTTGTCTCAAACGCCGATCTGCTGCAGACACTGGAAGGCATGATTGGCCCGGAGCTGCTGGAACCGGATTACCTGGGAAGAATCAAACAGCTTCGCACCACCCTGCCATGCTTCTTGCTGCATATCGGGCTCAAGGACATCTCCATTGAGGAGTTGCGCAAGGCGGAAGGCTACCACTGGAGCAGCTGGGACGCCGAACAGGTTGCGACCAACGTCTTCAAAGTGTTCCTGCCCACGACTTTCGATCCGGCACTGGCCCCGGCCGGCGGGCAAGTCCTGATCGTGCAGAAGGTCACAAGCGTGGACTTTGACCAGGTCGGCGACTGGCCCGCGCATAAAGCCGCGATTGAAGGCCGCATCCTCCAGGAACTTGAGCGCTGCATTCCCGGTTTTTCGAGCAAAATTGTGGTCAAGTTGAGCGCATCCGCCCAGACGTCACATCGCTATACGCTCAACCATCACGGTGCGATGCTCGGCTGGGAGATGTCGCCGGACCAATTGGGAGAGCACCGGCCCGCGATACAAGGCCCCTTCCGCAATCTCTATCTTGTAGGGCATTGGGCGCAGCCCGGCGGCGGAATTACGCCGGTCATGGTTTCTGCCATGCAAGTGGCCAAACAAATCACCGGGGACACTGAAATACGTCACCAGCCTGTACGGGAATCTTCGGACATGGCGATCTGTCTGCCCGCGTGAGAGGCAGTTCGCCGGAGACGCAGATGGTATGACAAACGTTGTGTTGATTGCCGGTTCGCGAGAACAGCTTGTCCCCAAACTTCAGGGCACGTTCGGGGACGTCCGCGTACTCGATGTTGACAATTTTTGCGGCTCGTCGCGCGTGGCGGATCCAGCGACGAAATATATCTACCTTCCCGTTGCGTCCGATGCCGATGGCCTGACACCGGACGAACAACAGGCTCAGCGGGTGCTGCAAGTTGTGGCCCGCAACGGAGGACGGCAGTTCGTTCTGCTGTCCAGCGCGTTGATCTACGGCACCGGCCCTGGCCGGCACCCGCTGGTTGGCGAATCGTATTTGCCTCCCGGTCATAATGCATGCTCTATCAGCAGCAAGTGGAAGTCCCTGGAATCGCTTGCAGGCGGTCACCTGGCGGACAGGATGCCGCTCACCATTTTGAGGCTATGCCCCGTTCCGGGCTCCGACATGTTTCCGGCACGGCTGTTCTCTCGCCGAGTAGCAGCAATCCTTCCAGGTCACGATCCTGTCTTTCAGTTCCTCAGCGTATCGGATCTGGCAAACGCCATACTTTCCGTTCTGGAACAAACAGCGCCGGGTATCTTCAACGTTGCCCCGCAAACAGTCGTCCCGCTGCGGGCGGCAATGCGCGCTGTCAAAAGCGTTGGATTGGCTTTCCCGCGCAGTTTGCAGCGTGCTTTGCGCCCTGCGGAGAGCCTTCAGTTTCTTCGCTATTCCTGGACCATTTCTGGCGAGAAGATGCGCCGTGAACTGAGATTTGTTCCGCGGCACTCAAGCCTGTCCGCGCTGGTGGCTGCCGGAAACGGGCGATCACGAAAGAAAGAAGAAGAGACTGAATTCGATCTCTTCGGCATGGACAAAGATTACATCCGCTTCTTTGGAAAAACATTGTTCAGGTTCCTCAGGGATTATTACTGGCGCATCGAGGATGCGGGAATTGAACACATTCCTTCAAGCGGACCGGCGGTCCTGACGGGAATGCATCGTGGTTTTATGCCGCTGGATGGCGTGATGGCGCTTCACACCGTGGTGAAATTAACCGGAAGATATCCGCGCTTCCTGACGCATCCAGCACTCTTTAAATTTCCTTTTATGGCCAATTTCATGACAAAGCTTGGAGGAGTAGTGGCTTGCCAGGCAAGCGCTGATCGTATCCTTCAGGACAATGGGTTGTTGGGTATATTTCCCGAGGGAATCAACGGCGCATTTACGGATTATCGAAACGCGTACAAGTTGCATGCGTTCGGACGAGACGCCTTCGTCAAAATCGCCTTGCGTCACCGGGCCCCGATTGTCCCGTTTGTTACGGTGGGCAGCGCGGAAATCTTTCCAATTCTCGGTAAAATCAAGTCACGCCGCTGGACCCGCTATACTGACTGGCCTTGCATTCCCATTACGCCCACGTTTCCCCTGGTACCGTTGCCCCTGCCCTCAAAGTGGCATACGCAATTTTTGCCGCCTGTCAGAACGGACTGCTATCCACCGGAAGCGGCGGAGGATCGCAAGGTTGTGCAGGCCATCAGCCGCGAAGTGCGAAAGAGCATGCAGCAGGCAATCGACGACATGCTCTCACGCCGCCGATCGATTTTCTTTGGCTCAATCTTCGAGCAGCTTCGCGATGCGAACCATCGCAGGTCGCTTCCGGTGTAGCTTTGCTTCTGCTTCTGCTTCGTCTGCGCGGTTCTTTCCGGCATTCATCAAGGCTTGCTCGATGCGATGCGCCTTGATTGCAAAAACATCTGCTTTCCCGGATGGATTGTACGTTCGTTTCCGGAGACGTCATGGTCTTTTTCTCAGGACTTCAATTTCTTCCCACTCGCAGGCCTAAATTGAGCAGCTTGCCCAGAAAATTGATGCTCAGGGAAGCCGAGCTCTCCATGAGGAGGGCCGCGGCGTTGAGCAGCGCATGGTAATCTTCAGGTTTGTCCAGGTTTTTATTAGCAGGCCCGTGGATCACGCTTCCATAAGGATCGAACCTGGAGCCGTGGCAAGGGCAATCCCAGCTTTTCTCGATTGAGTTCCAGGAAACAATGCAGCCCAGATGCGGGCACACGGCGGAGCACTGGTGGTAGGCCCCTTGTTCATCCCGATAAACCGCCAGTTTTCGCCAGCCGGTTTGAATCGTTACCCCCTCTCCCGGAACGATCCGGTCTATTGAATCCATATCTGCATTTTTCAGCCAATCTGTAAATTGCGCTCCTACGTTGACGTTTTCGCACATCAAGTCAGTAAACGCCCGCAGAGTGATGCGTGAAGGGTCATAAAGCCGCGCCCACGGGTTGCTGCGCCCCAGGATCAGATCTCGCAACAAGATTCCCGCCAGCGTTCCGTGCGTCATGCCATGCCCTGAGTCCCCGGACACGATGTAAATGTTTTCTTTTCCCAAAGGATGGGCCCCAATGAAGGCGAGGCCGTCCACAGGCTCCATCACCTGCCCTGACCATCGGAAATCAACCGACTCAATTTTAGGGAAGCGCTCGCGCGACCATGATTCCAGCCGCTTAAACCGCTCATCGAGATCGTCCGCCTGACCGGTCTTGTGATCTTCACCACCGACAATGAGCCAGTCAGAACCGCGTCCACTGTGCAGGCGCACGTAGTGGTAAGGATCAGGGGTGTCCCAAAATAAAGCGCGTGCAACCGAGCCGCGCTGGATACGGGCAGCGATTACATACGTCCTATAGGCTGCATTTGCAGTGTACAGCCCATAGGTCTCGGAGATGGGCGCGTTCGTAGCGATTACCGCGGCGCGTGCCCGCACCACTGGGCCGGCACTGGTTTTTACCAGAACCGAAGAACCACTTTCCACATCCTTTACATGAGTGCCAGTGAAGATGCTGCCGCCGGTGCGCTCAAGTGCTCTGCACAATCCTTGCAGATATTTGACCGGTTGAAGCTGCCCTTGTCGTGGAAAACGGAGGCACGGCCCGGTATCAAAATCCTCCATCGGTGCACGAGGTACCCATTCCACCGTAACGCCTGCACGCTGCGCAGTTCGTCTTTCCTCCTCCAATTCATCACGTTCACCTCCGGGAGGGACAAATAGATATCCATCGATGCGCTCAAAACCACAGTCGATTTTTTCTCCTTGAACGATTGCTTCAACAGCGTCTATGGCAGCGGAATGACTTTCAGCCGCAAGGCGCGAGCCATCCATACCATGCAGGCGCTCGATTTCATAATAGCGGTCATCGAGCGCATTTGAGAGATGCGCCGTAGTTCGCCCGCTTTCACCGCCTCCAATGCTTCCTTTGTCCAGCACTACAACGGACTGTCCTTCACACCCGAGCATATAAGCAGTGCTAAGTCCCGCAATCCCCGCGCCGACCACGCATACATCGACAGAAGTATCCCTTGACAGGGGATGAAAGATAGCCTCTTCGGTTCCATTAGACCAGATGGATGTGGTGCTTTGAGGACGTGCGGTTTTCATATTTAAAGCTCATTGCCCAGCCGGGCAGGGCGACGGACTGCCTCCGGCGGTCCGCGTTTACAGGAACACTGCATATAACAGACATTGCAGAGCATCATACTTGCGATTTGAGAACAAATAGCAACAACCAAATTTTCCATCACTCTCGATGAAATCACGCTCATGACAAAACCTATATGCGCCGATACCCGCAGCTCATGAGCACTAGCTCAGCAGCGCCGAAATTGATTCCAGGTACCAGTCATGACCCCGTGCTCCCCCCAACGAATTGCTGGGGGCTGCCTAGTACGAGGTACTGGATTGGGAATTGTTGCGTTCCGGCTAGCTCTCTCCACAACCCGATAACCTCCCGGATGATTCGTCAACTTGCAAACGCGGTGAAGCTGACGGCAATCACTTTGGAGTGCGGGAGCGGCGTGATTGGGGCAACGCCTGCGGTTCAGTTAGAAGTAGGACGGGCCGACTTCGCGATCTCGGGTACATCACACCAATCAACACTCTCGTAAACCAGCATCGAATACTAAGCGCTTCTGTCTCTCTTGCTGCATAGCCCCCCATTTATAAGCGCAAATTTCCAGACAACAGTTGTCACAGTTCAGTGAATGGCTCCTCTCCCACAGTCCGCTGGACCGACGCTCCTTCGTCGGCCAGCGACAGAAGCTGCAGGTACGATTGACTGGTCAAAGTTTCTGAAGCGCTCTCTTTTCTCATCCAACTGTTTTGATTGCAACAAAATGATCGCCGACAAGACCGTCCTGATTACGGGCGCCGGAGGATCCATCGGCTCCGCTCTGGCCTGTTACTTGATGGGCAGTTTTGCCAAGACACTGGTACTCCTCGATCATTCCCGGCAACATCTGGGCCGACTCTACCGTGAATACGCGGAACGGAATATCACATTGCCGCAGGTCAAGTTCTTTCACGCAGATCTTGCGCGTGAAAAGGAATTGGAGAATATTTTTTCCCATTATCGACCGCAGATTGTCTTTCATCTGGCAGCCATGAAGCGCTTGCCCGAATTGGAGCACACTCCGTTCCTAGCACTGGAAAACAACTTACTTGGAACCCTGCGCCTTCTCCTTGCCCTGGATGGTTCTGATGTGGAGCAATTCATCCATGTATCAACTGACAAAGCGGTTAATCCAACCAGCATCTTAGGCGTGTCCAAGCGTATTACAGAGGTGGTTTTGCTGGCTATGGACCGTACGGAGCCAGCCGTTGCTTCTATTCGATTAGGCAATGTCCTAGGAAGCTCAGGGAGTGTAGTCCCGCGGTTTATGCGTTGTCTTCAATCCTGCCGCCCACTCATGATCAGAGACATGCATGCATCCAGGTACTTTATTACCCTCGAAGAAGCGGCAGCGTTTTTGATGAGTGCATTGGAAGTTCCCGGTAATTCATTACTAGTGCCTGATATGGGAGTCCCTCGAAGAATTGAAGAACTCGTGGACTTTCTTCTGTATGAATCTCGAAGCAACATTGATAAAAAGAGCTTCCGGCACTGCGGCCTGCGCGATGGCGAAAAGCGGGATGAGCAACTGACGTATGACCATGAATACCTGGCCGGAACTCCATCTCCTTATCTTTTTAAAATCTGCAGTAGGCGAGTTCCTGATTGGGAGGACTGCATCGATCATGTCAGCCATCTGTTGGAACTCGTGGTAGAACGGCAGAAAAATGGCTTGCTAGAAACCCTGGCTGCTATCGTGCCGGAGTTTACCCCAAGTCAAACCCTTTTGAGCTACCTCCAATAATATGCATGCGCTACAGCCCCCGGATCAGGGGACGCCGGGCACGATTCGCGCAAACATCCTATAGCCTGCTTATTTTCAGATAGTTAAAATGGTGGAGCTAGTCGGGATCGAACCGACGACCTCATCGTTGCGAACGATGCGCTCTCCCAGCTGAGCTATAGCCCCACATACGCGTAAAGAAGTACAGGAAAGATTTTACCAGCGCGGCGCAATCTCGCAAAATCAAGAACGCCAGTCGGTGATGTCAAGCTGGCGCTAGCCGCGTCGGCTGATCATTCGCGCCAAAATGTCGGGGAAGAAGCGTTTGAGATATACCAGCCCTTGTTCACGTTTGGCGCCCACAATAATTTCACGCTTACCCTGATCAACTGCTTTCAGTATCTGCCGGGCGCACTCTGCGGCTGGCATACCGTGCTCAATTCCCGGATCCATTTTGGCGTGTTTTCCGCCATCACCTCGCAATGCGGACAAGCTAATGTCAGTGCGAATATAGCCGGGGCAAACCATGGTAACGTGGATGCCATTCTTCTCTTCTTCCGCGCGAAGCACTTCAAAAAAGCCATGCAGCGCAAATTTTGAAGCAGAGTAACCGGAGCGCAACGGCACGCCGAACTTACCCGCTATGCTGGAGATCACAACCATGTGTCCGCTCTTTTGCGCCAGCATCGAAGGCAATACTGCGCGTGCCATCGCTTCAGAAGCAAAGAAATTCACTTCCATCAAGCGGCGATAAACGCTTTCATTGGTCTCGCGGATGATAGATCGCTGTGTGATGCCGGCATTGAGGACCAGAACATCAATGCCTCCAAACATACCAAGCGCAAGCTGCGTTTTCTCCGGCAAGTCTTTAGCGTTGGTTACGTCCATTGGAAGTATGTGAGTGTCTGGTTCGCCGCCGCAGGCAGCCTGAACGCGCTTCAACTCATCTTCACGCCGTGCAGAAAGGACTAGCTTGGCTCCCACCCGATGAAACGCCGCAGCCAGCGCTTCGCCAATGCCTGACGAAGCTCCGGTAATCCATACGCGCCGACCTTGAAAGTCCATCAGTCTATTTCGCTCCAGCCAGATCCAGCGTCGCGGTGAAAAGGAACTGCACAAATTTTCCGAAGCCGGCTATCTGGATGCGCTCGTCATTGCCGTGAATGCGTTTGAGATCTTCCAGGCTCAAAACAGTTCCAATGTCATAAGCCTGCACGCCCTTGGCGCGGAGTTGGGCTGAATCGGTGGCACCCACCTGCATGATGGGAATCGTCGGCACTCCCGGGAAAACTTTTTGCCCTGCGCGCTCCAGCGCGTGAAAACCATCAGTGTTCAACCCCGAGGGCGGCGTGGCAGGGCGGGCGTTCGTATTCTCCGCGTCCACAAATGTGATGGCGGGATCATTGATCAGCTTCGCCAGAGAGGCTTTGAGCGCGTCCATGTTTTCATCAGGCAACGCGCGAACATCAAAACGCGCCTCGGCGTCGGCAGGAATCACGTTAGAGCGGAAGCCGCCCTTGATGATTGTCGGGACCAGCGACGTACGCAGCATGGAGTAATACGATGGCTGTGTTTCATGTAGCTTCTGTTGTACCGCAGGATCTTCCACATGTAGATACAGCTTCGCCTTCTCTGGCACGCTGATGGTCGCAATCTGTTGGAAGAAGCGGCGCGTGGTCTCGTTCAAACGCATGGGAGCTTCCCAGCGGGAGATTTTGTCGACGGCGGCTGCCAGATGCGCAATGGGATTGTCCAGCCGGGGCGCTGAGCCGTGTCCGCTGGTGCCGTGCGCGACCACTGAAAAACCGCGCGGCACTTTCTGCGTAGTGGAAACGGCTATGTACTGCGTCTTGCCGTCTTCTTCCGGAATGTCGCCGCCTTCATTTAGCGCGTACTCGCACGCGATTTCGTCCCAGTGCTTTTCCACCATGAAGTCAATGCCGAACTGGCTTGTGCCTTCTTCGCCGGCTTCAGCCAGCAGGATCACGTCGCGATCCAGCGGGACTTTCATCCGATGCAGCAGCAGAAAAACTTCCAGGTTGGCGGCGTCCATGGATTTGTCATCGACTGAGCCGCGCCCGTAAAGATAACCATCTTTAATGGTGGCGGCAAACGGGTCCATCGTCCATTTGTCGCGCTCAACTCCGACGACGTCCAAGTGGCCCATCAATAGCAGCGGCTTCTTTTTGCCGTTCCCCCTGAGCCGCGCGACGATATTGCCGCGACCGGGAGCAGACTCGAATATCTGCGCGCTGATCCCTTCGGCGGCAAGGACGCCTTTGATATATTCCGCAGCGCGCGTTTCATTGCCCGGAGGATTGCTGGTATCTATCTTGACCAGTTCGCCCAGAAACTTGACAGCTTCGGTCTGGGCAGCAGTGAAGTCGGGCGGTTGCTGCCCGAGGGATGCCACGGAAAAAATTACGAGCGCGGAGAGAGTAAGAAGGAAGCGTGAGAGCATAGCGAGCAAGCTTAGAGCTTGCGGGCGGTTTCCTGCAAGAGGGAGATTAGCTTCTCGCCATCAGCAACACTCGGTGGCAATCCGCCCTGCGCCATGTCCGCCGAGCCGCCGCCACGGCCGCCAAGCTGCGCCATGGCTTCTTTCATCAACTGGCCCATATTGGATTTCTGACCCGGGGTCTGGGCAAAGACCAGCGTTGGCTGACCAGCGCCGCAAGCCAACAGCGCAATCACGCTCGACTTCCCTGCCGTAAGCTTTTGTGCAAGCAGCTTGATGAACACAGCATCGCGGTCAGGGAAAAATTCAGTAATCACCTGCGGCGAACCGCCAGCTTGACCGAGCAAACGTTCGGCGGAAAACGCTGCCAGTTCTTCCAGCAACTTGTGCTGAGCCTTGCTGGCTGCTTTGGCCTCCCCCAATGACTTGCGCACCTGCTCCGGCACATCATAGATATGGCTGGAATAAAGCGCCGCAGCTTCTGTGAGCGTACTGTAATCGCGGCGGGCCGTGTTTACAGCTCGCAAGCCACAGACAAACTCCACACGCACACCCTGTTTTACTTTTTCAATCTTGCGCAGCAGGATGCTGCCGATCTGGCCCGTGGCGCGGACATGTGTGCCGCCACACGCGGTGAGATCGAAATCGGTGATGTCGATGAGGCGAAGGTCGCCAGTCTGCTTCGGGGGAAGCTTGCGAAGACCGAGTTGCCGCGCTTCCTCCAGCGGCACAAAGCGGATCTGCACCGGCCTGTCCTCGGCGATGACCTGGTTCGCGAGGAACTCGGCCTTGCGCACCTGCTCGGCGGAGAGGCCGCTGCTCTCCAGATCGATGGTGCAACTCTCCTCACCCATGTGAAAGCTTACGGTAGGCATGTTAAAAAGCTGGATGAATGCAGCAGAAAGCACATGCTGCCCAGAGT
>JASLFF010000220.1 GCA_030150795.1 Terriglobales bacterium
CTCAGCTCCGGCGCCGCGCTTCATCCGCTTGAGAACGGAGGCCGAGGCGTGTTGCAGCGGGACATCTACGTAAGAACAGATCTTTTCGTGCTTCGCGATGGTCTCAAGCAGCTTGCCGGTGATCTTGTTGGGATAGGCATACAGGAAGCGTACCCAGCGCAGGTCTTCAATCTGCGCCAGCCGCTCCAGCAAAAGAGCCAAGCCATCCTTCAGGCCCAGATCTTCGCCGTAGCAGGTGGTGTCCTGGCCGATCAGCGTGATCTCGCGCACGCCGGCGGCGGCAAGGCGCTCGGCTTCAGCAATCACGGATTCAAAATGGCGCGAGCGGAACTTGCCGCGCAGTTGCGGGATAATGCAGAAGCCGCAGGGATGATCGCATCCTTCGGCGATCTTGATGTACGCCGAAGCTTTAGGCGTGGCCAGTACGCGCGGCGTCGTTTCGTCATAGAGATAGTTAGGCAGGTCAGAGATCGCGCCGTCCCAGTCCGCGCGGGAAAAGCGCCCGCTCTGCTCACGCGCCACGCCCTCAGCCCGCGCCGGCAGTCCCGACTTCAAAGCCTGGCTGTTGGACCCGTGGTTCAGGATGACAAATGGCGAATCATTAGCTGGAGCCGTCCCAGCATGGATTCCGGCGGCAGCCAGAATGGCATCCAGTTCGCCCGTACCCACCACTGCGTCCACTTCAGGAATATTTTTCTGAATTTCCGTGCGATAGCGTTCCACCAGACAACCGGCCACGATCAGCTTCTGCGCCTTGCCGGTAACTTTGTGTTGCGCCATCTCCAGGATCGTATTCACAGACTCCTGCTTGGCTGAGTCGATAAACGAGCAGGTGTTTACCACGATAACGTCGGCGTCTTCCGCGCGGGCGGTAATCTGTGCGCCGCCGGTTTGCAACATGCCCATCATCACCTCGCTATCCACGAGGTTTTTGGGGCAGCCAAGGCTGACAAAGCCGACCTTTAGTGGGCTTGGCTTTTGAGCAGAATCCGGCTGCGGTGGCGCTAATGTGAGGTTCTCTACTGGCATGCTGTCTCCCTATTGTAACATCGCAAAAGGCCAGTGTTTTTGCGGGTGGGACTCCTCTGGACTTGTTATGGGAAAAGAAAATTAGCCGCGAATAAGCGCGAAAACGCGCGAATACGCGGATAAAGGATTCGCGTTATTGCTTTGATTCGCGGCCCGATGGGTTCTTTGCTGCTAGAGGGCTCCCTCACCACAAAGGGCGTGGTTCGGGATTTTAGAAGGAAGGCTGCTCACTGTCTCAAGACTATCTTGCCCTCCGGCGTCCGCTCCACCATGGGCGCATAAACTCCCAGCAGTTGCCGTCGCCACCACGTTCCTTCTTTGCGTTTGGCGGCGCGGTCGGTAAACCAGTATTGCCAGATTACTGCACGCACTTTCTGAGGCGGAGTGCCGCTGAAAGGGTTTCCGGAAAAGAGTGTGAGCACGTCCGCATCATTGACCAATAAACGCGCCTCTGTCTGCATCACCCAGGGATAGTTGCGCCAATTACCGAGCGAGGCAAACCATAGGTCCCATTCGAAGCGAGGCTGGTAAGGCGCATAAATACCCGGCGCTTTGCGGACATCCTGCGGCTTGTAGCGAAATAGATAGGGCGTCCAATTCTGGCCATCGGATGATCCCTGGAATTCAATCTCATAGCGCTCATGCGTCATGTTGGCGAACAGGCCGTATTGATTGGCGATGCGAAACGGCTCCAGCGCGCGTGCAGGACCCAAGGGAAGCCGCGGTGTATAGGGAACCATGGCGAACAGGAGCGCTGTGGTTGCATAAAAGACCCAGCCAAGATAGATGGCTGCAACGCTTCGCCATACCGTTGGAAGCCACGCAGGGGAGCGTGATGGCGAGGCCTGCGCGTCTGCTGACTCCGTTGCAACTCGTCTGCCCCAGTTTTTCCAGCGTTGTGGCAGTGCCAAGCGGACAAAGCCATCGTCAAGCAGGAGAAAGCCCAGCACCAGGACAAGGTAATTGAGGAATGTGTAGTTTGCAGTGAGGATGATTCCTATCTGAAACGGAGTAACAATCAAAAAGCAGATGATGCGCAAGCGGCGAGGTAGAAAGAGCATCCAGACAAGACCGAGCTCGGCAACCAGAGTCATGAATGCGGTAGCTGCATGAAAGCGGTGCGGAAGCTGCTGCACATACCAGCCAATCCATGTGGGGAGCGGGCCGTTCTGGTAATAATCGTCCATGGCGGTGAGGTGCCGCCATGAATAGTCGCCGCTGGTGAGCTTGACCACGCCCGATTCAAAGTAGATGCGGAACCATTCCCAGCGCAGAAGAAACAAGCTGAGGCGCGAAGGAGCATGCGTTGGGCCGAGTCCGGGCCGCAAACCGGGCGGCGCAAAGAAAAGCGAGATGAAGCCAGCTTCCAGAAGCATGCCGTCTGATTGGAAGCCTGAGAAATCCTGCGCGGCGGCAACGAATGAGAGAAAACAAACCAGGCAGACCGTCAAGGAGAGGCGCGGCCAGAGATTGAAGATGACCGCGACTGATGCGAACATGCCGGCCCATGTGATCAACATCAATGCATGATTACCGGCGCCAAGCCAGAGCAGAGTTGGCGCAAACCAGAAGCGCTGCAAACCCGGATAGTAATTCGCGACATCTTGCAGATAGCCCGCAGCGGGCAGGATGCCGTGAGGGCCCATCATGCCTTTGATCTGAAAAACGAGCGAGTAGAACGCGGAAAAATAGATGACGCCCAGGCAGCGGAGAAATATCCAGCGCGGCAGCAGATGTGTACGCGCACTCTCAGCCGGGGCTTCCGGCCCCAGCAGCCATTCGGCGGCTTGTTCCAGAGATGGCATGTCTCTTCCGGCGGATTATAACTTTAAGATGCGGGCGAAAGCATGCGTGCAGGCTACTGGAAGCTTCTTATCCACCTGCAGAACGAAAGGGAGAGGTTATTTTTTCCCG
>JASLFF010000231.1 GCA_030150795.1 Terriglobales bacterium
GTTCAGTTCAACATGATAATGCTTGTCGTGGACGGTGAGTCCCACCTGGAGTGCCGACCGTGGAAAGATTATGGAGTATCCGCCACTCTGCCCATATGCTCGCCATTGGCTCAAAAGGTTTGGGTCTTCACAAAAACAGGCGACGTAAGTACGCCAAACGATGGAGTCGATGAAACCGTCAGGTTCAAAAGCTTTCCTCGCATCTTCAAAAATCTTTTTGCTTACAGGATCACGCCCTTCCTCGGCGATTGATTTGATAAGCAGTTCCCTGAACAGCTGGCATCCGTAATCGATTTCCGACGAATCATTGAGGTAGTAAGCGGCACTTGCCCGTAAATTTCCGTTCTGGATGATTCCGTGTAGGCCGTCCGCAGTAGTGTAGTGCGCCAGATGTGATGGATCACCAGCAGGAGATTTATCAGCGTTTAGCCCCTGATTCATTCGCTGCACACGTTTATCGACAAGGAATTTCAATAGCTTCTGCGAAACGTTGGCAGCAGTTTGTATGAGTGATTGGGTGTCCGTCATGCGCATTGAATTCTAAATCAGACGATGCGTGTAATCCGTCTCCGTGTGCCGCGTCGGTGTTCCGTGATTTTCCTGTATCTCCTCCCGCAACAGCTCTGCTCTGTCCGCGCAAGTCTCTTTTGTTGGACTCATGCATCTGACAGGCAGAGGGTCGCAGATTTTTTTGTTGCAGCGCAGAAGAATTGTGCTAATGTAGTTTCGTATTTTGTTTGTGAGCTGCGGAATGCAGCATAGGGAATGGGCGGATGTACCTACGTGAAAATTGAATATCGCAGGCGAGGGCGCCTGCGGTCCACAAGTGATTTTGATTTTTACACACCCGGCTTTGACGCCGGGTTTTGACATTTTGGGGTTGTGACCTTCTGCCGATCCTTGGGTGTATTCCACCCCAGCGTGCCAAAACCGGGCACGCCGGGGGCCCCGGATCGAAGGTCTTGAAGCTGACCGCAGAGTGTAACCCTCTGCCAATCCTTGGGTGCATTGGGTGACCTTGGGTGAAATTGGGTGGAAGCCGGGGGGTAGGGGCGGGTGGAATTGCCAGAATTGCCAAAGATTGCCAAAGATCGCCGAAATTGAGAAACAGGAATCGCCGCAGATTAGCCTGAAGAACGCAGATCAGGAGCGGCGGAGAAAGGTAAACAGATGATGGAAAACGGAATGAATGGCGCAGGAATTGGCGTGAATCAAACAACAACCCAAGCCGATGAGGCACGGAAAACGAAATTTCGCCAGGAATGGGAGCAGACCGGAGGAGGACAGCTTTGTCTGGCCTTTTACGATGCGTTTAAAAAATATAAGGAGTACCTGGAGATACATGGAGGCGAAACACTACGGCCAAGTGGCCCGATAAGCAATAAGTACGACGAGCACACAGTGTTCCAAGAATGCTTGTCTACTCTGGAGAGCTATAAACGAGAGAGGGATGAGGCGCTCAGGAAAAACCTGGAAAAAGCGCAGCAAGCAGCGCGATGCCAGCACGAATTTCTGAGCGGCGAGCAATGCCGTGCGCCCAGAGTGAGAGGCAAGGAGCTGTGCCGGATGCACGATGGCATGGAAGAAGCGAAAGCGGTGAAGCTGGACCTAGGCCCGATGGAGGACCCCGACAGCATTCAGGTGGGAATCAGGAAATTGCAGGCAGCAATTATCGATGGGAAGCTGGACTCAAAGCAGATTGGGCATCTGGCATACACGATCCAACTGGCGGCGTGGAACGTAATGAGGACGAGGAGCAGGACGGAGAATAATCGGCGTGATCGCAGGTGACGGGGGAAAGGCAAAACGTAGCACGGAGACACAGAAGATCGCCGTGATCGGGAAACTCGAGGGGGAGGTCCCGTCTACGGCGCAATTTGACCCCATCTGCCCTGCCCTCTATAGTTTAGGATTACCCGCTCGCGATGACGAACCCTATCCAGACGATCAAAGACCTCACCCAATCGGCCCTGGGCGATATCAACTCTGCCGCTACGCTCGCCGATCTGGAAAAGGTCCGCGTTGCCGTGCTGGGCCGCAAAGGCGAGCTTGCGGGGATCAGCAAGACGTTTGGCGCGATGGCTCCAGAGGATCGCGCCAAAGCAGGCCAGCTTCTAAACGAAGCCAAGAGCACGCTGGAAAAATCATTTGAAGATCGCAAGGCGTCGCTTGAAGGATCGGAATCTGACCAGCGCTTCAAGGCCGAATGGATTGACCTGACGGTCCCGCCGCAAGGCATTGCGCCCGGGCACATCCATCCTGTAACACAGGTGCAGGACGAGATTGAGCAGCTCTTCACATCGATGGGCTTTCGTGTGCTTGATGGACCGGAAGTCGAAACCGACTATTACAACTTTGACGCGCTGAATATTCCGCCAGACCATCCTGCGCGCGACATGCAGGACACTTTCTGGATGACCGACGGCCACCTGCTGCGCACACATACTTCGCCGGTGCAGGTGCGAGCGTTGCAGAAATATGGCGCGCCCATGCGGATGATCGCGCCCGGAAGGGTTTTCCGCAATGAAGAAGTGGACGCCTCGCACGAACATACGTTTTACCAGGTGGAAGGCATGATGGTGGACCGCGATGTTTCCGTGAGCCACCTGATTTACTTCATGCAGACGCTGCTCAGCTCGGTGTTTGGCCGCAAGGTCACGGTGCGCCTGCGCCCCGGCTACTTCCCTTTTGTGGAACCCGGATTTGAGCTCGATATCCAGTGCCTGATCTGCGGCGGCAACGGCTGCCCGGTGTGCAAGCAGAGCGGATGGGTGGAACTGCTGCCGTGCGGGCTGGTGCATCCCAACGTGATCAGCAACTCCGGGCTCGATCCGCAGGAGTGGAACGGATTTGCTTTTGGCCTGGGCCTGACGCGCCTGGCCATGATGCGCTATGCCATTGACGATATACGCCTGCTGCAAAGCGGCGATCTGCGTTTTCTGAATCAGTTTTGAACTTATGAAGTTTTCTTATACGTGGTTACGCGAGCTTGTCCCCGGCCTGAAAATGGACGTGACCACGCTCGCCCAGCAGATCACCATGAAGACCGCCGAGTGCGAAGGCGTGCACGATCCCGGCGCTTTTGCCGGCGCCAGCGTTGCCGCTGTTGCGCGTGCGGAAAACTCCGAGCCCGACTCCATCATTGAGATTGACAATAAATCTCTCACCAACCGTCCTGACCTTTGGGGGCATCTGGGCATGGCGCGTGAAGTGGCTGCCATTGCTGGTCTCAGTGTTGCCGATCCGGTTGAGGATTTACCCGCGGCGGCGAGCAAAGGCGATCTTTCAATTTCGATTGAGGACGCCGCTCTTTGCGCTCGCTTCAGCGGACAGCGCGTGGAAAAAGTAAAAGTCGCGCCTTCTCCGCTGTGGATGCAGTATCGCCTCAACTCGCTGGGCGTAAATCCCATCAACAATCTGGTTGACGTAACAAATTATGTTTTATGCGAACTCGGCCAGCCCATGCATGCTTATGACGCCGATCTGCTGGGCGATACGATTGTCGTCCGCGCCGCGCACAAAGGTGAGTCGATTCTGGCGTTGAACGGCGAGAAATACTCGCTTAGCCCGGAAGACATTGTCATTGCTGACGCGCACAAGCCTGTCGGTATCGCCGGCATAATCGGAGGCAATGACACGGCCATTCGCGAGGCGACAAAACGCATCGTTCTTGAAGCAGCGTCTTTCCCCGCAGCGCAGGTACGCAAGTCTTCGTCACGTCTTAAGCTACGCACGGATGCTTCCATGCGTTTTGAAAAAGGCCAGGACCCGGAAAATACCGTCCGCGCGTTGGCTCGCGCAGTTGAGTTGCTCAAGCAGATTTCTCCCGGTTGCCAGACCGCGCCGCCCATCGATGTTTACGCGCGCAAGTCAACGCCACCAAAAATCCAGCTTGATCTCGACTGGGCAGAGCGCAAGCTTGGGCGGAAACTCTCCACCGAAGAAGTCATCAACATCTTCAAGTCTCTGGTGTTCGGCGTTGAGCAGCTTGATTCGCGCAAACTGCTGCTCACGGTCCCAAGCTGGCGCGCTACCAAAGATATTTCCATCCCTGAAGACCTGGTGGAGGAAATTGGGCGCATGGTTGGATACGCGTCCATTGTTCCTCAAGCGCCTGCGGTGCTGGCCGCGCCCACGCCGCGCAATCTCGACCACGAGCAGCACCGCGCCATCCGCGCAGCCATGGTGGGACAGGGATTTACTGAGGTCAGCAACTACTCTTTTATCTCTGACGCTGACGCGACCATGTTCGGCTATTCGATAGACAAGCTGTTGCAGGTTGCGAACCCGATCATTGCCGACCAGAAATATATGCGTCCTGCGCTGCTGCCGGGAATCCGTCGCAACCTGGCGGACAATAGCCGCTACTTCACCGACTTTCGTCTGTTTGAAATCGGACGCGCCTATCGCAAGGGACCTGATGGCGCTCCTGCAGAACGCACGCACCTGATGGCTGCGATATATGGCCGCGAGACCAGTGGCTTGAATCTGCTGGAGATGAAACGCGTAGTCCAGTATGTCGCGTTGGGAGCAAAGATCGTGCCGGCGAAGGCGCATGGCAAGACCATGCATCCGGAGCGTGCAGCGCATGTTGAAATTGCAGGCCAGCGTGTGGGCGATCTTTACGAGTTGCATCCCAGCCTGCTTGATCGTGGCCGCGCCGCAATTCTTGATCTTGATCTGGACGCGCTGCGAGCCCTGCCATCGCAACGTGCGCCGTATCGTCCGTTGCGCCGCTTCCCTACCAGCAGCTTTGATCTTTCGATTGTCGCGCCAGCGCATACGCTCGTTGCGGATCTGGAAAACAAGCTGCGTCATTTTGCCGGGGACAGTCTGATCTCGCTCCAATTTCTCCTGATCTTTCCGCTGCCGCCGGACAAGAAGAGCGTTTCCTTCCGGCTGACGCTCGGCGCGGACGACCGCACGCTTACCGCAGAGGAAGTCACGCGGACGCGCGAGAAAGTGGTGGAAGGAATCAGGGCGGCGGGGCTTGAACTTCGCGAGTAAGCAAAGTGACTACCGCGGATTTTCGCGGATGAACGCGGATCAGGAAAGAGCCAAATCTTTCACCGCGGAGACGCTGAGGCGCGGAGAAGAGCAGGAAGAATCTGACCACCGATTGACACTGGGGACACTGATCGGAAGAGATCGGGTGATCGGGAAAGAACTCTACCGGAGATGAGCGCGATAGGTTTCATTGTGCATTTGGATCCGCGTTGATCGGCGTTAATCCGCGGTAAGGATTTGCTTCTACTTAACGCGTCTGACGATCGCCCTGGCAAATCTTTCCGCCGCGCCTTCCGCCAATCCTAAAAATAACTCCGGCTCGATCAACTCAAGCTCCATAAGCACCAGCTTGCCGTCTCGGGCGACGGCGTCGATCCGGCAATAAAGTGAATCGCGCACCTGCCGGACGGTTGAGGCGATTTGGTTGGCCTGGGTAAGAAGATTTGCATCAGGATGAAACAAATGCGCCGAGCCGCCATGCTCCTGCTGTACGCGGAAATCTCCAGCAGCGGGACGCTTGAGCGCTGCATGACTGAATTGTCCATCAATGTAGACGAATGAGATTTCGCCTTGCGTCTCAATCTCAGGAATGAACTGCTGGATAAGAAATCCTTCGCCTTGCATCGTGCGCTTCAGGTCATTTTTCTCAGGCAGGGCGACACTGTCGAACAGCCACGTCTTATGAGCCGACGCAGAGACCGCCGGCTTCACGACCGATTTCGGCCAGCTCTTGATTTCCCGCCACACGTCCGCTCCGATGGAATCGCTGCCGTTTACAAAAACTGTCGGCGCAATCTCAATGCCCAGGGCCTCGACTTCACGCAGATAAAACTTGTTGTGGTTCCACAACACAGTATCAATCGTGTTGAACACCGGCGTTATTTGCGCTACGCGTTGCAGCCAGCCAATAAACTCAGCCGCTCTCAGGTGGTAGTCCCAGCAGGAGCGCAGGACGATAAGATCAAACTTGCTGAAGTCAGAGGCGGTCGATCTCCAGTCAATAATCTCTGTCTCGATGCCTGCCGAGGCCAGATATGGCAGCATCAGCCGTTCGCTCTCCGCACTGTGAGGGAGGCCGCTCCATGTAATCAACGCAAGACGCTTTTTCATGAGCGAAGAAAGGTGTGGTAGCCGCTCATATTTTCTGTAAGTCGGCTACGGTGCGCTCATTTTGTACGTTGCCGGTGTTGAGCGTGCCGGCCGGCTCAAATAGGACGATGTGCGTTTCCTCCAGCGTATAAGGCATGTGCTCCGTGCCATGCGGGACAATGATGAACTCGCCGGGACGAATCGGATCGTCATGCTCATGCCCTTCGGCATCGCGCCATTTCATGTGCAGCTCGCCCCTGGTCACCATAAACATCTCATCTTCCGCGTCATGGTGGTGCCACATGAACTCGCCCTGCACCTTGACCAGCTTTACCTGAAAGTTATTCAGCTCGCCCACAATCTTGGGACTGAAATGATCCTGAAAGGCGGCAAACTTCTGCGCAAGGTTGACTACCTGCATGGTTCCCTCCACTGGCTGTTAAAACAGCAAGGCCAAAGCGGGCTTTATAGATAGCGTGAACTTTAAAAAGCAAGCACAAACATCCTTCTGTCCTACTCGCGCGCTGGTAAAAGCGCGCGGCTCGCTTACGGCCGTCGGGATGACTGGTTATAAAAAGTTTACGTCAACATTAAAACTGCTCTGGCAATATTTACTTGTGTTGGATTGCTTCAGCCCACGCATGGATTCACCAAGACTTCAAGATCGGCGTGTGAAGCGCAAGGAAGTTCTTACACCCTGTCGCGCAGCAAACTGATGACGTCATCAGCGGTGATAATCCCGGTCAAACGCTGTTCTTCATCTACGACGGGCAGCGTGAGCAGGTTGTATTTATCAAACATTTCAGCCACGTCTTTTTCTGACGCGCTGGCTTCCACATAAATCACGTGTTCCGGGGTAAGAGTGCCCAGGCGCGTGCCGCCCGGCGCAAGAACCAGCGAAACCAGCGGAACGGAGCCCACCAGCTTTTCCTGTGAGTCCGTCAGGTAAATGGTGCTCACGGTCTCCACGGGGCCTTCAAAG
>JASLFF010000261.1 GCA_030150795.1 Terriglobales bacterium
CTTCCGCTCTCTGCTTTACCGCCATCACGCGAGCTTCCTCGGCGGTGCTCACGGTTTCACGCGCCAGCGTTTCAATGGTGCTTTTATCGCGCTTCTGGACGTAGGCTTCTTCGGCCTTGCGGAGTTGCTGGGTGGCGCTGGCCAGAATCGACGGCGCGTACTTATCGGCTGTTGCGAGATTGGCGATTCTTACCGCATTGCGGGCTTCAAAAAGCACGCGCGGCGTTTTGCGATCGATGCCGAAGATGGCGTCCTGAATTTTGGTGTTGGTGGCAGAGTAAGTGCCGCGACCCAGCAGCTCATATTTCGCGTCAATGTTTTCCTGCCGGCCAACAGTGGTTGAGCTGATGATATTTTCCAGTACTACCATGTTGCCGGGCTGGTTCACGGCGAAATACGGTTCCGCGGTAACGATCATGCCGAACGTTTGCATATCTGTGATGGCCTTCACGCGGCTGCTGTTATGGTCGACCACGAGTTCGCCAAGATTGACCGCGCGGCCCTCCGGCGAGATGGCCCACATCACCAGAGAGAGGTATTCCAGGCCGAATTTAGTGGGGTCGTCCAGGCCATCGAATTTGGCGTCAATTTCCACATTGCTTTTCTTGCCCGTGACTTTGGCTTCACCGGAGGCATTCTGCATGAGTTCAGTGCCGTGAAAATCGACCTTGACGGCATCACCGCGCAGCCGATAGTTCACTGCCTTGGTGGTCCGGTGAACAGGCGTGGCAGCAGGCGCAGCAGACTGCGCCATGCCCGCGATGCCGGATGCGGCCAAGCAAAGGAACAGGAAAAACGCCAGACGTTGTTTCATGGCATGCCTCACTTCAAATTCTTTTCTCTGAGTTGTACGGTAATAAAGAGATCAGTTCGGTATAACCTTTGATTCGGTATAACTTTATGTGACGCTGCGTATTATGAAAAGTACGCACGTGGTCAACTCGGCGATAGCACTTTGGTGACCCCCGAGGGCAAAAAGGCCGAGTTGACGCCTAAATTCCAACCCCGGCATGCGCTTTTCTAAAGCCCCACCTTGCCGGGGCGATCATAACTTGCTTTGCAGGGAAAGGAAATCAAAAGATGCAGCGGAAACAGTTAGCAGTTGGAGTCTCATTGGTCATTTTGATCGCCGTGATGGCGTTGGCGCAGCAGATACCCAAAGACAAGGTGCTAACGGGGTGCTAATCCGCGCCCAAGTTTGGGGAACAATGCAAAAATGAAAAATGCCCGTAACATCAATCATTACGGGCGTTTGTGCTACTCTATCAATGTTCTTCCAACCTAAGCCGGGATGGCGGAACTGGCAGACGCAGCGGACTCAAAATCCGCCGGGCTTCGGCCCTTGGGGGTTCGACTCCCCCTCCCGGCACCAACTAAATAGCTGATGCGAAAGAGTTGACTCCGCTGTCCAGGGGGTTCTCACCACGATTGAACATCGGGCTTCCCTACTCAGTAGTTCCGGGCACGGTCTCTTTGGGCATCCAGCGTTCGATTTTTGCCTGCCAAAGCCTCGGCATTCTGAGGCTCCATTCTCAATATCATTCCATAGAAATCAAGGGCTTTCCCGTAATCGCCATTTCCGTAGGCAGCATCTGCTTTTTTTAACATGTCTGGAATTTCACCCTTGCTAAATCCGCCTACGTTCTCTTCGCCCTGAGTTGCAGGTGCAGGAGCCGCCTGGGCTGGCTGCTTGCTTGGAGGCGGACTTTTCTTTGCGATTTTTTTTGTGTCGGCTTTAGCTGCGTGCTGCACAGGTCGGCCACTTGAAGTCTTAGACAACTCGTCGGACTTGCCTAGCTGCGTGACAGGCTGTGCAGTTACTGGAGGCAGCGCTGCTGGTTGCTCTGTCGCCTTGGCTGGAGTGGTCGGCTTAACGTCAGGAACTGTAGCCCTGCTGGTTGTCGAAGGGTTAATTGCTGGCCCCGCCGTCTGCGGCTTCTTTCGCAAAGCATTGATGCCGATAATCATGGCCAGAACCGCCACCAGCCCGGTTGCGCCCGCTATCCAGGCGAAAAGCATCACCTTATGCGTTGCGAAATATGTGCTTGCTTTTGATGTGAGTGTCTGCTCTGTTTGCGAGTAGTCAGGCAAACTTGCAGGCGTGGGACCTGGACCAAAGATGTTAGTCGCGCTTACACCATTGCCGGCAGCTGCGGCGGCAACAGCATACTGTCCGTTCGTGACCTTAGCGGTCTGAGCCGGCGCCATTTGAGTGCCATAAACCACACCGAGCAACAAACCTTGTTGCCGAAACGCTTCGCGCATCTCTTCACAGCTCTGGAAACGTTGCTGCGGGTCCTTGGCCAGCGCACGCTGAATGATGGCATCGATTCCGCGTGGCAGAGAAGGCTCGATCACAGACGCCGGAACCGGGTCTTCATTCATTACCTTGTACAACACCGCTTGGATACTTTGGCCAGCGAAGGCCTTTTCCGCGGTGAATATTTCGTAGAAAACAGTGCCCAGCGTGAAAATGTCAGATCGTTGGTCAACCCGTCTTCCTGCCGCCTGCTCCGGCGCCATGTAGTCCGGTGTTCCAATCACCATGCCCGCCTGCGTCAAGCCTGCGTCACCCGACTTGGCAATTCCAAAATCCAGCACCTTCACGCTGCCCTGCCTCGTCAGCATCAGGTTGGAAGGTTTTAGATCGCGGTGAATGATCCCGTGCTGGTGGGCAAAACCCACTGCACTGCAAATCTGGTCTACATATGAGAGCAGTAGCGGCAATGGCAGCAGTTTCTTTTCGACCAGCACCGAGGAGAACGTTTCTCCCTCAACAAACTGCATGCTCAGGTACACCAGGTCGTCTTCTTCGCCCACATCATAGATTGTGATGATGTTGGGATGATCCAGACTACCGGCAGCCTTGGCCTCGCGCTGAAGCCGCT
>JASLFF010000266.1 GCA_030150795.1 Terriglobales bacterium
ATTCACCACTTCGCCCATGATGATCAGTGCGCCATCGCGCTCCACGGCATGCATGGAAAGAATGCGGCAATTCGGGTTCTCCACATTCTGTGCACCCCAGTCATCGCCCGCGCCGCGCCAGACAATGTCCCAGCGCAGATAGTTCACGGGAATCACCTGCGGAGGTACGTTCACTTCTTTTTCCGCCGGCCAAACCACCTTCCATGTCCCATCGTCTTTCACAACTCTCAGGTCACGAGTTTCAAATGAAGCGCCCACGGCTGTCGCATACTTGATTTCTGTACGGACTGTGGCTTCATTCTCAGACTCATGCAGCACACGCGTGTTGACGGAATCCAGCTGGGAGTACGTGCGCAGACTTCCGTTGCGGCCAGCCAGATCACGGACGAAGCCACCCTGGTCAACATTGCTGGAAGGAGCGACAAAAGCATACGCGCCCTCCCAGTCATGCCCCTTGGCGTTATCAAACATGGCTTGCACTGCGCCGTCGGGGGTGGAGGCGTGCGTGGTTTTGCTTCCATGCAACGTGCCTACGGCAATCAATGCCAGCGTCAGTGCTCCAAAGATAAGTGCTAATAAGCGGCCCATTACCGTGCCTCCCGGAGTACAGGTTCTTCGCTTGAAGTCAGCGGGAACTCAATTGTTTCAAGCTTGCGGCGCTTGTCTGGAAATGCCAGAACTAGCACCAAGGCAAGAATGCTGCTGCCAATGGGAAGCGTTCCCCAGAGAATTCCTTCCATCTCGGTCGGCGGAGTTCCGTAGGGCGTCTTGTGCGCCGGAGGAATTCCATCTTTCACCCACAGGCTGACATTACCGCGATCGTAAACTTCTGTCTTGCGCCAGCCGGCAAAAGCGATCAGCGGCTCATAATAAGGATCGCGAACAAAGATGTATTTCAATCCATACTGGTCAGCGTGCTTCAGGACAGCGCGCAGCGACTCAATGCCGTTTGTCCCGTAGTATTTAGAGTTGGTAAGCTGCGCTGATCCATACTGCGTCATCTCAGGCAGCAGACGCGCGGAGTTGTATTCGCCGTCCACGCTGCTGGCATTGGCGTAAATTCCCACTTCAGACATCTTGCTGCCGAAACCGAGCGTGAGATACCGGAACTTGTCATGGCCGTCGCGGTTCAGGAATGAGACCACTTCAGCCGTGCTGAAAGGCGCATCGTGGATGGGGTGATACACCGGCCACGATACAGCCATCGCAACGCTGAACGCTCCCAACGCGCCCAGAATGAAAGCTGCTTTGCGTCCATAGCGATCGATCAAGACCACTGCGCCTAAGGCGACAATGGGCAGCGCCATCAGGTTCGCCCAGAAGCTGAAACGCTCAAACGTAAGAATGTCAAAAGGATTGTGGACATTCGCGCCGGTAACCGCGTTAACCACACCGGCAAGCATGCCAAGCAGGAGACGGGGCAGCGGTGTGGTTCCACCCAGACCGAAAATCATGGTGACCCAGAAGCCGATAAAAAGCGGACGCAGCCTGGATTCCTTAAGGCCCTTCAGGAAAATGAACGGCAATGCCAGCAACATTGCGCCCCACGGCACAATGATGTAATTCACGGCCAGCCAGCCCTGGGAGAAGAAGTTCTCGCGGCTGCCGTGTGGAATAGGCATCTGCTTGATCGGGTTCGCTTTTAACGCCAGCCAGTAAGGCAGCAGAACTACGATGATTCCAACCAGAGAGAGCCCGGCAAAAATTGCCGATCGTATGAGGACGCCCGCTGTAGTGGCGTCATTGCCTTCGCGTTTGCGGTCCATGAGCGCCGTGACCACAACAGGAATGGTGAAGATCACGCTGGCGAACAGCAAAGTCACGTGATGAGCTGAGGCGGCGGCCATCGTCAGCGCCAGCGCCTTGCACAATGCCATCACCCTGCTTTCACGCGCCCATTCGTAGAAATATCCAAGCGCCATTAGGTAAAGCGGCGCGGCCCAGGTGGTGGAGAGCTGTCCGTCCACATAGACAAGTGATGCCAATGAGCCCAGCAGCACACTACCAATCGCGGCATAACTGGCGGCCCGTTCTCCTACCCATATTCGGGCATATTTATAAACGCCGAGCGGAAGCAACAGGATCGCAATCAGCTGAACAAAGATGTAGGCCAGGTTCAGGCCCATCACGTGTGAAAACAGCGCCATCCACTGCTGCTCCATGGGCGGATACGTGGTCTGGGAAAAACCTGTGAACCACTTTTCATTCCACGGATTGAACCAGTGTGTTGCGTAATGCGCCGCAAAGAATTTGTGGAAGTCCGCGTCGTACGAATCGTTGGTGATCTGCATCAGCAGCAGCGGACCGTGCACCAGCAGCGCCAGCAACAGCACCCAACTCAAGGGAACCGCCCGAGTGGGCAAAGTAACCTGCCTGCTCGGAGCGATGGATGGGGAACTCATGAAAAACCTCCGTGAATGCGAGTGCGATGAACGCGAAATCTCTAATCAGTAAGATGGCATTTAAAAAAGGGACGCCACTATTCAGCAGCTGTTTTGCTTCAGCAGAGACTTTGATTCCAAGAGAGGTGCTAGGGTTTTCCTAGTGGCATCCGGATTCTCATTTTTGGAGCATTTTTGGGAGTTTCTGCCCGCTAGCAATCCCTCCGCCCGAAAATCGCATCTTGATTCAAGATAAGAACAGAGCTGCTGCCGCAGGCTAGGGCATGCCGCTTTCGCTAAATCCCTTGGTAGCGTGCGTGGAACCTGGTGGCCACGTGTTCTTTCTGCGACTCTGACAAACGGTGGTCCCGTGAAGAAGAATTTTTTGCGTCTCGCGCTTTCCTGCTCTCTATTTCTGGTCAATTTTGGCTGGGCGCAGACGTTTGATCTAAACAGCAAGCCGCAAGACCAGAACCAGAAATCCCAGCCCAGGCAAAATACCGGCAAGCGGCAGTCCGCAGGCCGGACCAGCAACAGTGGCGGCGGATCAACTGCATGCGGAACCACTGGAAGCGGATGGGGTGGCAGTATTGAAGCGGGCCGTTATGCGCGCGCGGCTGAAAAAGCCCTGGCTAACGGCAATCCTGCTGCAGCAATGGGATATGCCGAGCACCTTACTCAGGCCGCGCCTAGTGATGCATGCAACTGGTTCCTGCTGGGTTACACCAGCCGTCTGGCGGGAAATTCCAAGGTTTCACTCGACGCCTACCAGAAGGGTCTCTCTCGCCAGCCCAACTCCGTGGAAGGTCTCTCCGGCATGGCGCAGACGTACATCCGCATTGGCAAAGCTGACGAAGCCAAGAAGATCCTGCTTCAGGTAATTGCCGCCAATCCCCGCCGCGCTACCGATCTTGCAATGGCCGGCGAGCTTTTCATGCAATCCGGCGATCTTCCCCGCGCTCAGAATCTTCTGGAACGCGCTGAAGGTGTTCAGCCTACGCCCCACGCTGAGTTGTTGCTGGCCATTACTTATATGAAGGAGAAGCAAACAGAAAAGGCCAAACAGCTTCTGGACAAGGCGATGAAGCGCAGCCCCAAGAACACTGAAATCTTCCGAGCTGTCGCACAGTATTATCGCGAATCCCACGATTACAAATCCGCCATTGCCATTTTGCAGAAAGCCCCGGTCAAAAATGCCGACGTAATGTCTGAGTTGGGCTACACATACGAGTTAGCCGGCATGAAGAAAGAGTCGGCGGATACATATGAGAAGGCTGCCGCTATGGCGCCGAAATCCGTCAACGTGCAGTTGGCAGCTGCGCAAGCGCAGTTGCGCGTGGGAAATCTGGATAAGACGCGCACTTACCTCTCGCGCGGAGAACAGCTTGACGCAAACTACTATCGTCTACATGCTATTCGCGGAGATCTGGCTAAGATCGAGCGCCGTGACAGTGATGCGGTGAAGGAATATCTGGCAGCCCTGGCTGCCATGCCGGAAGGCCCAGCAGAGGGCGTGCTTTATCCAACGCAATTGCGGCTCAACCTGATTGATACCTACCGCAACCTGGATGACGATGCGGCCATCAACCAGCAGCTCAACATCGCTCAACAGGAATTGACCAAGATTCAGGTAGAAGGTCCGCAACAGGTGGAGTATCTCCGGCTTCGCGCGGCCATCAAGGCGTTAGCCAACGACGTACCCGGAGCCGAGGCGGACCTGAAGCAAGCCTTGCAGCTTGATCCAGAAAATGACAACGTAACTTTGCAGTATGGCAGCCTGCTCTGGAAGATTGGCCGCAAAGCTGAAGCGCGGCAGATGTACACCTCTCTGCTCAAGCGTGACGATAGAAACCGTTATGCTCTCGAAGCCCTGGGCTACCTGTCTCGCGATGAGGGCGATAATAAAGCCGCTGAAGGTTTCTTTGGCCGCATGGCTGCCGCCTATCCGAACGATTACGTTCCTTACATGGCGTTGGGCGATCTGTACACCGCCATGAAGGAGTATCCCAAGGCACAGTCTAGCTATGAGAAGGCCCACAAACTGGCGCCCACAAATTCACAGATTGTAGCCAGCGGATCAAACGCCGCCATTGAAGCTGGCAAAGTTGATTTGGCCGGAGAGTGGATCGCGCGCGCCACAGGCACCATGAAGAATGATCCGCGCGTGATGCGGGAAACGGAGCGCTATCTTTTCCTGAAAGGCCGCTACGCTGAATCTGCCAAGCTGGGAGAGGTGGCAATCGTAAAACTGCCGCATGATCGTGACGCAGCCGTTTACCTGGGCTATGACTATTACAACCTTGGCCGTTATGACGAAGTATTGGCGTTGGTAAGCCGCTATGAAAGCACCATGCCCAAGGAAGCGAACTTCCCCTTGCTGGCCGGCCATGTCCACAAGCAAAACCAACTTTTACAGCAGGCAATCGACGACTTCTCCCGCGCACTCGAAAAAGATCCGAAGATGTTTGAAGCGCTGGTGAACCGTGGTTACGTTCGCAATGACATGCAGGATGCGCAGGCCGCCATCCGCGATTTTGAGCCGGCGCTCAAAATGAACCCCAACAGCGGTATTGCCCGCCTTGGTCTTGCTTTCTCTTATCTGCAACTGCATCGTTCACGCGAGGCATTGGAAGAAACAAACAAAGCTGAGAAGCTTCTTGGCTCAATTGGCGCCACGCACATGGCCCGCGCCACCGCATACCGCCAAATGCGCGTTCTGGATAAGGCCATCGCAGAATATCGCGTGGCCCTCAAGGATTCTCCAGACGACCTGAAACTTCATCTGGCATTGGCAGACGCTCTCTTTCATGCGCGGCACTATACGCAGTCCATCAATGAGCTGGACGCTTCACTGAAGCTTTCTCCCGATGATCCACTCATCTATGCCAACATGGCTTCAGCCTATGCACAGATGGGCCGTCGCCCTGAAACGTTCAAGTACATCCAACTGGCGGAGCAGGAAGCCGTGGATCAATCCGCGATCCTGCTGGCGACCGGAGACGCGCTGTTGACTCTGGGTGACAGAGCGGCTGCGCTGGAACGGTTTACCCGCGCGCTGGATGCTCCGGACGCGAATCGCGTTGACGTACGCATTGAGTTCGCAAAACTTTTTGTCCACGAGGGCAAGTTTAATGATGCCAAGCAGGAAGTAGCGCTGGCATTTGCTGAGTCGCGCATTGGTGAAGCCTCTCCTGTTACCGCCGATAACCTGGTGGAAGCGGCTAACATTTTCCTGGCCGCCCATGACTTTGATCTGGCTGAGCGTTATTTCGCCAAAGCCAAAGATCTGGGCGCTTCTGACGACACGGTAGCCATTGGCCTTGCCAACACCTACATCGCGCAAGGCAATGATCGAAAGGCAGAACAGGAGTTGGCTGCTCTGGGAAGCTCGGCCGATAACGAACAGAGCTACGACTACCAGCTTGCCTGGGCAAATATCTATAACCAGCGGCATGACAATGTCCACGCCATCACCGCATTCGCACGGGCCAACCAGCTTGCGGCAGATGATCCCACGGCTGAACGCGGTTTGTTGCAGGTTTCCGGGCAAGAAGGCACGCCGTTGCCCTGGCGTCCAAGCTTGAGTATTCAAAGCGAGGTGACAACCGGCGCGATTTTTGAAGACGCTACTCTTTACGAGATGGATAACAAGCTCTTTGGCGCGCCCGTGCCTCCGCGGTCGTCGCAGGAGACCGATTTTGGCGCTACGTTCCGATACCACACCGGCAATTTCTTCCCTATCAACGGATATGTTGGCGAGCGGAACTACCGGGGCACGATTTCAATTCCCAGCGAGACTTTGATTGTCCGCCGTAACACCTATGACACGGTCTTCAACGTAGGCACAACGCCGGTGTTTCGCGTAGGCAGCGCCCACGTGATTCTCAATCCCGGCATTGAATTCACTATCCGGCGGGACACGCTATCGCCCATCCAGATGAATCAGGAACTCTTCCGCCAGTTCCTTTACATGAACACTTCCCCAATCTTCAATTGGCTGACGATACGCGGAAGCGCAATCCATGAATCTGGGCCGTTCTCCCTGCAAAACCTGAGCTCACGCGATCTGGGCGCAAGTCTTGAATTTGAAGTGGGCCGGCCCTGGGGCAACAACGCACTTATTACCGGATATTCTGTCCGCGATCTGCTGTTCCACCCCTCTGTGCGTGAATTTTTCACCACCGATACGTGGGTAGGCATGGAACACAAGTTCGGTGACAAGCTGGCTTTAACGGTCCTGGGAAAATACATTCGCTCCTGGCGCGTTCAGGATCTCACTTTTGCCACCGCGCAGGCGCTGATACCAGGCGCACGCATTGAATACAAGCACAATGAGCGCTGGTCATTTGATGGCTCCATGGACTTTACCCGCGGCGAGGGGTTCCATCTCTATGACAACGTTCAAAGCGGATTCCTCATCTCCTATGTAAGGCCACTTCGCCGCAGCGTCAATGACGTGAACGGACCACTTAGCGTTGATTACCCGCTGCGTTTTTCCGTGGGCATACAGCAGCAGACATTTTATGGCTACACCGGAACCGGAGGCACATCGTCGTTCCGTCCGGTAGTTAAACTTTCAATCTTTTAGGTTCTCAGGGCCCAAATGAAAATATGTTTCGTTAGCGGTTTCCCACCCAGCAAAGCGGTGCTCAATGAATACGGCTTCCACGTAGCCAGAGAGCT
>JASLFF010000320.1 GCA_030150795.1 Terriglobales bacterium
TTGTCAACGTCCGCGGCCACCATCAGTTCAAAGCGCACTTCATCGGCGCACTTTGCGCATGGCGGGAATTGGTCTCCCGCCTTGAAGCTGGCCCGGTGCGGCAAGCGGTGTTCGGCGTGCGAGACCCTATAGATCCCCGCCTTGGGGACCGCCTGCCCAGGTTTGTAAACAGTCTTGCTGGAATCGGAATCCATGCGCTCGACCGAGTTGCATGGGGAACGTAGGAGTTGGAATCATCATCTTGTGCGATGGGTTGTCCGTTCCGAGCGGATCTTCCTGGAAGTCTGGATCTTCAGAAATGTGCGGGACTAGTTCCAGGATTTTGTAGCGGACCATTTCTCCGCAACGGCGGCAAAAAGGAAAGATGGTGTTGCGCATCAGGAGCACGCTGGCACGCGGCTCGTCCTGATGGCATATTTCGTAAATACCCGATTGCTCGATCAACTCTCCCGGTGCAAGCGTGCAATCGCTTTGATCAAATGTTTCGACGTTGGTGTCCTTCAGTTCCATATTGATGCTTATTTCTGTTTTCTTCCTTCCGCCCCGGGCGCGCCGCGCCGGGAGCAACTCGGCCAATCAAAAATGGGATGCGTTCAGGGTAGCCACAAGTTGGAGCGCTCCGGATGAGAGAAGAAGTTTTGCTATTTGCTTTTTCAGGCAACCCCGGCCTGCATGCGTCTCCCCGGCTTCTTTCAAACTGACACACTCCCCGACCCTGCACGAATATCAAATTTGAAATTTTGTGATTACAATCATCCACTATGCCAGCAACTAACCATCAGTTTCGTCTAGCTGCCCGTCCGGTGGGCCTGCCCAAACGCAGCGACTTTAACTACACGGAAGAACCGGTCCGCGATCCCGGCGCAGGAGAGATCCTGGTGAAGATCCTTTATGTCTCCCTGGATCCGGCTATGCGCGGCTGGATGAATGAAGGCAAATCGTATGTCCCGCCAGTGGGCATTGGCGAAGTGATGCGAGCCGGCGCTGTAGGCCGCGTCATCGCATCACAGAATCCCGGCTTTGCCGTGGGCGACCACGTGGTGGGCATGGTTGGGATGCAGGAATATGCGCTTTCAGATGGCAAGGGTGTGAATAAGGTCGATCCCCGGCTGGCGCCTCTGCCGGTTTTTCTGGGCACGCTTGGCATGCCCGGACTAACCGCATACTTCGGGTTGCTGGAAGTTGGCGCGCTTAAAGCCGGTGACACCGTAGTGGTTTCGGGAGCGGCGGGCGCAGTGGGAATGCCCGTCGGTCAGATTGCCAAGATTAAAGGCGCGCGCGCCGTGGGGCTGGCCGGCAGCCCGGAAAAATGCGATTACGTGGTAAAAGAGCTGGGCTTTGATGCCTGCATTAACTACAAGACTCAAGACGTGAAAGATTCGCTGCGGCAGCACTGCCCTAACGGCATCAATGTGTATTTCGATAATGTTGGAGGAGCGATTCTGGACGCCGCCCTGGCCCAGTTGGCACGCGGCGCGCGCGTGGTGATTTGTGGCGCGATTTCGCAGTACAACTCCACCACCGGCGTAAAAGGCCCGGAAAACTATCTCTCACTCTTGGTGAACAGCGCGCGCATGGAAGGCTTTGTGGTGTTCAACTATGCTTCGCGCTATGCGGAAGCTCTGCGCGAAATGGCTGGCTGGCGCGCCGCCGGAAAGCTGAAGTCGCGGGAAGACGTGGTCACCGGACTGGAAACGTTTCCGGAAACGCTGCTCAAGCTCTTCACCGGTGAGAACTTCGGCAAGCTGGTGCTCAAAATTGCCGACGCTTAAGCCTTGCCGCCATCCAGCACAGCGCGAATCTGCTTTGCGAACTCCGCGCTTTCAGGATCGCCGGTAACCAGCTCAATCTGCTTCGGGCTGCTTACGCCGATTTTCAGTTGCACAGCGCGCGCAATCTGCTCCTGATCGAAGATCGAGCCCTGGCTTACTTCCGGGGTGGTACCAAAGTGCCGCAGCAACGCTACGCCAACGGCGTCAATGGCCACGCGGTCTGTCCCGGCAAGAACCACGTTGGACTGCACCATCTTGCCCTGATCGGGACCGCCATTGGTGAATGCCTGTACACCATCGAGCAGAATCAAGTCAGGTTTGTAGGCCGTATTGATCTCAGCGATCATGCGGCGCTGGTTGGGCGAGGAATGCAGCTCTCGCATGAAGTTGTAAGAATTTCCCGGCACCAGCTTGGCCGCGAAGCCGACAGAATTCTTGAGTGACAGCGTAAAGTGGCCGCCAAAGCGATGCGTCTTGAGGCAGCAGGTCTGGACCACGCCTCCGGCATTGCGCACTACACGCGGCAGAGCAAAGCCCTGCTCCCAGTGGCTGTCCTGCGGCTTGAGCAGCTCCCAATCGTCAGATGCGAGCTCATCAAAGACCACAACTTTCGCGCCCAGTTCCTTGCCCATCTGGAACGCGCTCTTTTTGCCCATGACCTCGCGCGTATCGCCCATGCCGCTGCGGTCGCCCAGCGTGAGCGGTCCTGCGCCCATGGCTTTGAGCTGGCGCAGCAACGCGGCGAGCGTTTCTTCACTGGTTGAGCCCGGAGTGGGATCAGAGCTGTTGAAATTCGGCTTGATGAACAGATCCTTGCCGCGGAACTTATCCATACCCAGCAGATCGATAGCGCGTTTTACTCCGGAGGCGCGGTCCGTGGTCTTGACGAAGGCCACGTGCGATACGGAAGGAGCTGCTTCAAATCCATGCAGCAGAGAAGGCGCAAGCATGACTGCGCCGAATGTGGTGGAAGCATCTTTGAGGAACTGTCTGCGATTCATCGGAGTCTCCTCTCGCGATTCGCTTCAGTTATTGGACACCCATTGGCGGCAGAAAGGCAAGGGACGAGATGCAGCCTGGCTTAGTTTAAACGGGCTTCATGTGGTTCAGCACACTCTTCATCAGCGCAGGCACATTGCGGTTCCACTGGTTCCAGTCATGGCCACCAGCAGCGGTGTGAAATTCTAGCTGAAATGCCGGGCTTGCAGCATGGCGGCGAACCTGCGGTTTGTGGGCAACAGGCCTTCCTGATCGCCACAGGTAACAAATAGATATGGAGCTTGGGCAGGATCGGCGGACCGGACAAGGACAAAGGGATCGCTGGCCCTACGGCTTTGAGTCCCCATGGCCCGAAGATGGAGCTGTGCTGCCGGTATTGTCCAATGCGTTTGATGGAAAAGGGGCGGCTGGGAACATCCAGGGCAGAACTCAGCCCACCGGCAAAAACAAACAGATCAGGATGCTTGAGAGCAAGCACGACCGCCCCGAATCCTCCCATCGATACACCGACGATTGCGCGGTGTGTACGGCCACTGGCGGCAGGAAACCGCTGCTCCACGTCGGCAATCAGGTCATGGACAAGGTAGTCTTCGTAACGGTCCTGTGGATGATCGGCAGAATTTGTGTAGTAAGAGTTATCGCCTTCCGGCATAACCAGGATCAGGCCTCTTTCAGCATAGCCTGAAACGTCAGAGTAATTTAACCAATCGCGAAAGCCCCCGCCTCCACCGTGCAGCAGGTACAGCACAGAGAGCTTCTGGTTTGGTGCGATGTGCGCGGGGACTATCGCTCGGTACGGCATGTCGCGATTGAGCGCGGCAGAATGAAATGTTACGTCAATCATTTTTACGCCGGCGGTGAGGCGGGGATGATCTGGCGGCGGTGCATTCTTACCGCACGAGACAAGGCAAAGGGCAGCGAACAGAAGCACGCCCTTATTCATCGTCGTCATCAAGCGTGATGCTCGAAATTCCCAGTTGAGTTACGCGGCTTCTCTTTAGAAATCCATGCACGACCTTGAAGACGACAGTCAGGGCAAGCGCATTGAAATAGCAGTTTGCGGTCACAATGCCCAAGACCTCGGCAAGGCCTTTCTCCGGTTTGATAACGAATGAGGGATTGATCATGCCGAGCGGGATGGACCAGAAATCGGTGGTAGACGCAACATCCTCACGTGGAGCCCCGAGGAGGGCTACAATCCAGCCGGTAAAGAAACCATTGACCACCGCGAGCAGCACCAATCCGAACCAGAAGCTGAGAAACAGGCGCAAGGTGCTTTTGTACGAGCTGGAACCTTTTGCAGAACTTGCCGGTTCAATCCTGAGTGGAGATCCAAAGAAGCTCACCACCAGCGGGACCACCTGAGTGAAACACAAAGCTAGGATAGGCAGCCAAAGCAACGCTGCATATGCCTTGAGACCCATATACCATACGACCACGAGGCTGACGACGAAACTCAGCACCAATCCCAGCAACAAAGGCACAGAGGAAGAGCCGATCGTGACGCCACAGTGGGGACAATCGACGGGGAAGTGTTTTAGATCTTCCCGCGCTAAGGACGCATGACAGGCCGGACATGTCCATTGACGAGAAGGCGGCATAGCACAATAGACTGAATGAGCACGCCAACATTAACGAATCGAATACAGATGGTCAATCGGTAACATAACCGACTTGATTTTGGCGCGTAGCAAGCCAGGAGTAACCATGTCTGACACATCGGTGCTTTTTGAAGTTCGCGACAACGTAGCCCACGTGACGCTTAACCGTCCGCAGGCCGGCAACGCGCTTGATCTGGGGATTGGCGAAAGAGCTGGCCGATGTGTCGCTGGAATGCGAGAGAAATCGCGACGTGCGCGCCGTCCTGATCCGCGGCGCAGGCAATACATTCAGCGCCGGCGGCGACGTGAAGGCCTTTGCCATGCAAAAAGACCTTTCGCGGTACCTGCGAGACATGACACCGCATATCCATCTCGCGGTCTCGCGCCTGGTGCGGCTGGATGCTCCGGTGATTGCCGTGGTGGAAGGCGCAGCCGCCGGCTTTGGGTTCAGCCTGGCCATTGCGTGTGACCTGGTGCTGGCCGCTGAATCTGCGTTCTTTGTGATGGCCTACGCCAAAATTGGC
>JASLFF010000340.1 GCA_030150795.1 Terriglobales bacterium
ACCTCAACCGCGACGCCACGTGCACGAAGAAGCTCTTCTTCTCCCATGAATGTCTTATTCTCGCCGACGATCACGCGTGGAATCCCATACAGCAGAATTGCTCCGGAGCACATGGAGCACGGCGAGAGCGTGGTGTAAAGAACGCATTCGCGATAGGTGGCAGCGGATTGGCGTCCGGCATTTTCCAGCGCATCCATTTCTCCGTGCAGTATGCTGCTGCCTTTCTGCACGCGACGATTGTGCCCTCGTCCGATAACCGTATCGTCGTGTACGATCACCGAGCCGATGGGGATGCCGCCTTCTGATAGTCCTAGCTTGGCTTCCTCAATCGCCGCCTGGAGAAATGGGTCTCTGGAATCCATTGGTTAACCCCTCAAACTTGAACACGAAAAACCTTACCACACGTAACGATCGCCGACATCGCACGAGATCGGAACCGGCGGAGGCCCCATCCGGTTCTATCAGTGTTTATCCGTGTTAATCGGTGGCAAGTTTTGTCGCAAGAAAAAAGCCTGGATTAATTTCATCCAGGCAAAGAAAAACAGGAGAGAGATTTAAATTGCAACGAATTACGGGTTGAAATCGAACTTAATTACCACGCTGGATTCTTCCGCGGCGGGTTCGTATTTCCACTTGACCACGGCAGCCATCACAGCCTGTACCAGCACTGGGTTTCCGCCTAAAACTTTTACGTCCTTCACTCTGCCATCGGGCGTGACCAGCAGTTCAACGCGTGCGCTTCCGCTGATGTTGTTTCGTTTGGCCAACTCGGGATAAACAGGCTCTACGCGGTTTTTGATTTTGCGCGATGTGGTTTGCGCAAAGGAAAAATTACTTGGAACGATAGAAAATAAAGCCAGCAAGGCGACGAAAATGGCCGAGCCAATCCGTCTGAGGCGTGCATGGCGCCGAAAGGGGGTGCAATTCACCGTCTACTCCTAAGTTGCCTGTGACGCGGCGTGCCATGCTTTCCCGACGCACAGGCGGCAACTTGAGGAGAATCGTACCGGCTAAGTTGTGAAACTGAAAGTCACGAAAGTAACCTGGCTTGAAATGCACTTTATCAAGCTTTCGTTGATGCAGGGTGACTTTGCACAAAAAAGAAAATTTCACTACGGATGAACACGGAAGACACGGATTTACAAACTTAAAAATGGTCCTAATTGAACTTTTTTGATCCGTGTAAATCAGTGTTATTAGTGTTATCCGTGGTACGGTTTGGGGCCTTGTGCAAAGCTATTCAGGACTGCCAACCGCGGAGGATCGGACCGTGGTATTTGCCCGGGCATCAGCACCGGCGGTATCAGGAGTCCGTCCGCGCATCAGGAAGTGCCCGGCAATGGAAATCAGGCCAAGTGCACCGGCACAGGCGATAAACACTGCCCGTATGCCCAGCCTTTGCGCCAGATATCCTGAGAGCAGAAGACCAAAGACCTGCGACACCGCAATTAACGACATGAAGGTGCTGCTTACGCGCCCAACCATCTGTGGCGGTGTTTCCTGTTGTGACATGGTCTGGGCGGGAATCCAGACGAACGCAATCCCGAAACCCATGGCAAACGTGCCGAGCGCGGCCATGGCCGTGTTGCGAAATGCTCCCAGCAAGCCTGCACCCAGGCCAAGCAGAAAGAGTCCTCCCAGCACCACGTAAGACTTGGGTCCGCTCCCCGCCAGACGCGTAATCAGTTGTGTACCCACGATCATTCCCACGCCTACCATGGCGCTGATCAGGCCAAACATGAATGTACCGGCGTGGAGCGAGTCGCGAATGTAGATTGAGATCAGCGGGCTGAAGGAACTCAGCACAAACATGGCCACGGCCATTGCGATAAAGACGAATGCCAGTCCCGCATGCGTGAAGATGAATTTGTTTCCGGCAAGAAAATCCTGAGCGAGCGACTTTACGGTCTTTTCTCCTTGCGCGCGCGCCGGTCGAATGACCGCCAGGGTTGAAATCATGGCGGCGGAGAAGACGAAGCTGGCAATGTCTATATAGAAACATGACTTCTCCGTAAGCCATGCCACCAGAGCGCCCGCAGCTGCAGGCGATAGCAGCCGCACGATATAAAAAGCCTGCATCATCAAAGCATTCGCGGCCAGCAAACCATCAGGCGGCACAATGGTGCGCAAAGTTACAGATTGTGCCGGGGCAAAAAAGCTGGAGACCGAGCTCAAGACCAAAAAAATCGCGGAGATCTGCGAAACGTTGTGGACAAAGACGAGCATCAGAATCAGCACGGCGCGGATAAGGTCGCTGGCAATCATTAGGCGCTTTACGTTCCAGTGGTCCACAAAAACGCCCGCAATTGGACTGATGACGGCCATGGGCAGCACAAACGCCATGGTGACGGTAGTGACCTGAACGGGCGTCCCGCGCCAGCGGAAGGTGATGAGACTGATGACGGCGAACAGCGCCAGAAAATCGCCGAAAACGCTGACAAACTGCGCCAGCCAGAGCGTCCGGAATGGCTTGTATTTCAGGATCGTTTTTACCGTAAACGCTGTCGGTGCTGTTGCGGGAGAGGTCATTGGTTTCTGATGTCCTTGAAGGGCAAGCTTATCAAGCGGAGGAGCTTTACGGCGTTCGTGACGCAAAAAAATTCATCGCTTTGCAATCGAAAAAAATCTCGAGAAAAACGAAAGCAGATGCTACTGTGCGGCTTCAGATTTGCTTCTAAGAAAGCCGGGCAACGCTCTTGAATCAATCAGGCGCTTTGAGTTTTATTGGAGTCTTTAATTGTAAGGGAACGTAAACCACTTCTAAGTAGCTGAAAATACAGGGCCAGAACGATCTCTCTGTTCTAATTATAAAAATCCGTTTAAAGTTAAAGACAAGTAAATTTGTTAGATGGAAGTCACCCCCGAATGGCACAACCTGCTCTCCCCGCTGCGTTGCTATTGATTGTGGCGACCGAACCTGCCCTGCGACTGCGACTCGAATGGCTTGAACGCGCCGGCTATCGCGTAAGGACCGCCTGCAGCCTGAAAGAGGTGGACCAGGCCTGCCAGGGACAAGCTTTTGACATTGTATTAATTGCCGATAGCGTAGAACCACGCATGAAGAAAGCCATTGGCCATGCGGTGCACCACCATAATCCCGATGCCCCGATCCTGCAGATTGGAAGGATACGCCCAGACATGGAAGGCAACAGTTTCGTAACCGGAGATTCGCGAGAGGGTGTGCTTCAATCGGTAATAAACATCCTGAATCGTCGCGATGAAATAAGACCGGCCGCAATCTAGCCGCGATTGGCCGGCAAACCTCACCACAGATAACACTGATAGCAGTGATTTACACGGATCAAAAAAGTTCAAACAGGACCCGTCTGTTGCGGCGGGCCCTGTGTTCAGCGGGTTGAGGGGTTCACTCAGTAGGTGGCTGGGAGAATTTCTCGCGGTCGCGTTCTTCAATGCGACGCATGGCCCCCAGCAGATGGTAATTGGCGCCTGCCCGAAGATGCTCAGACTGGCGGTTAAGGGACTGCATCATGAGCGGATCGAAAATGCCGACCTGTTCCAATGCTTCCATGTTGCGATGTACGCGGGCGAATGATGCGTTGAGACGGTTGAGAAGATCGTAAACGTGCGGTTTGGGTACACCGCTGGAATTAGGTGCGCTGCTAGAATCAGTTTCAGCCATGGGTCGCCTTTCTTGAGAAGGTGATTTTGTGGTTAGGGACCGTCCGTGCTCGAACACGGGCGCGTCCCGTCTTTTTTTGTGTAATTGATTTTGGCCAGCGATGCAACGAAAAAGAAACGAAGTACGAAGAAACGAATTTTATAAAGTGGGTGGTGAAGATTGTGAGGCGGGGAGTTTAATTTCAGCAGCGCCTCCGGTGCTTGAAGAAATATGGATCAATAAAAAAGAGGAACCCTTGCAGGATTCCTCTCTGCATCTTTAAAGCAGCGGCGCTATTTGGGCGTCGTCGTTGTTGCGGAAGCAGTTTTCATGCCGATAGCTTCACCTGACAATACCAGTTCAACACGGCGGTTCTGCTGGCGTCCTTCTGCCGTGTCGTTTGTGGCCACAGGCTGCGTCTTGCCCAGGCCGCGCGATACGATGGAGTTGTCCGGAATGCCCTGTTGAATCAGGTAATCGCGCACCGCCTGCGCGCGATTTTCAGAAAGCTTCTGGTTGTAATCGTCGCTGCCCACCGCGTCAGTATGGCCTTCCACCTCAAGATGCAGGCCAGGATGGGCGATGACAATGCCGCTGACTTTGGCCAGCCGCTCACGCGCACCGGAGAGAAGCTCAAAACTTCCGGTCTTAAACAGAACGTCTGACATGTTGGCTATCAGGCCGCGCGCCGTATCGCGAGTAGCAAGGATGGTGTTCAACTGCTGCAGCAACTGTGCTCGCAGGTCGGCTTTCTCTTGTTCCGCTTGCTGGCGCAGGCGGTCGGATTCTTCCGCGGCTTTGCGCGCTTTGTCCGCTTCCACGGCCAGCGCCTGCTTTTGCTGCTCGGCGGCGGCGCGGGCGGTATCCGCCTGCTGGCGGGCTGCGTCAGCCTGCTGGCGCGCAGCTTCAGCTTCCTGGCGGGCCTTTTCGGCTTCGGCCTTCATGCGCTCGGCATCGGCCTGGGCAGCAAGGGCTTGCGCACGCGCTTGCTCTGCTTGTACGCGGGCGTCTTCAGCCGCCTTGCGGCGGTTCGCTTCGTCAATGGCATCCTGGCGGGCTTTAGCTTCGCGATCTTCAGCGGCTTTCTTGTCGGCGGCAGCTTTGGCCTGCGCTTCTTCTTCCGCTCTCTGCTTTACCGCCATCACGCGAGCTTCCTCGGCGGTGCTCACGGTTTCACGCGCCAGCGTTTCAATGGTGCTTTTATCGCGCTTCTGGACGTAGGCTTCTTCGGCCTTGCGGAGTTGCTGGGTGGCGCTGG
>JASLFF010000751.1 GCA_030150795.1 Terriglobales bacterium
GTTCGAAGCTCTTGAACAGAAGACCAGCCCCAACCAGCAGCAACATGGCTAAGGCGATCTCAGAGACAACCAGTGCTGCGCGTGTACGCAAAACGGCACGCACGGACCCGCCGCGATTGGTCTCATTCAGGGTTTCGCGCAGGTCAATGTTCCATGTATGCCGTGCAGGGGCCAGGCCGAATAGAATGCCGGCAATGAATGCAATCAAGGCAGTAAAGCCCAGAACTCCCAGATCAATAGAAACGCTGTTACTGCGGGGAAGGCTGCTGCCCGCGAGCCGCACTAAAAGCGGTACTGCAGCCCAGGCCAGCGCGAGCCCCAAAGCGCCGCCGGCAACGGCCACTAGGATGCTTTCCGCCAGTAGCTGGCGAATAATATCGAACGGCCTGGCTCCAAGAGCGATGCAAACTGCCATTTCGCGGCGCCGCCCCGTAGCGCGTACAAGCAGAAGATTGGCGACATTGGCACACGCTATCAGAAGCACAACTCCCACGGCTCCGATCAACACCCAAAGCGCTGTGTGAACATTCTGCACAATCTGTTCCAGCATGGGATCCACCAGCGATGTAACATTCGTGTTGGTGTCCGGATATTGTTCCTCCAGCCGCTTGGCAATCACTGCGATCTCCGAGCGGGCCTGCTCGAGCGAAATACCGGGCTTCAGTCTCGCGATGGGCAGAATTCCAGGATGCCAGCTACGATCATCCGGCAGCGTTCTGGCCCACGGCTCAAACGGCAAGATCACATCTGCCTCCTGTTGAAGGATCTCGAACCGGGGCGGCATCACGCCGATAATCGAATAATTTTGATTGTCCAGGGTGATGGTTTGGCTGAGCACACTGGGAGAAGATGAAAACCGCCGTTCCCAGAGACTATGGCTGATAACCGCCACAGGGGGCGCGCCCGGCTTATCTTCCGCGTCAGAGAATGTGCGACCCACTTCCGGTTTGATCCCTAAGAGATCAAAAAGATTGGCAGTAACATTTTGCGAGGGTAGCCGTTCGGCTTCGGCGCCCCCAGTCATGGTCATTACGTTGTTTCGTACAGCGCCGACTGCTTCAAACGAGTGGCTCTGGTCGCGCCAGTCTTTGAAATTGAGATAGGACAAGGACAGCCTGGGAAATTGCGGCCAACGCTCAGCGAGCAGCATGAGTCTCTGCGGATCACGATAAGGAAGAGGACGAAGCAGCACGGCGTTCACGATGCTGAACATCGCGCTGTTCGCCCCGATCCCCAGAGCCAGCGTAAGCACAGCTACGACGGTAAATCCGGGATTCTTTCTTAATCTACGGAGCGCAAATCGAAAATTCTGTGCGAGACTAAACATCCCTGGGCCTCCCGATTTTGGGATCACGCGAATTCAAAACAATTCAAATCAAGCAGTGTAGCGAAAGTTTGGGGCCGACTTCGCCAAAGTTCATGGCACAACCGCATTCAATGCACGGCAAGGGCGGCTTTGAGCTCTTCAGGAGTCATCCTGTGTATGGTAAGCCAGATCTTTGCTATTTTTTCCAACTCCTCTACGGAACGTCCGGAAATGGAACGCAGCTTCTGGGCAAACTCCATCAGCACCGAATCTTCGAGTAGGGTCGAGACAGAAAGTTACGTCTGGAAGCAATCATTTACGCGGAACAGTACGCGGAGAGCGAGCAATGATTGTCCGCCCAACGCGAAGAAATCGTCGTGACGGCCTACTCGTTCCAGTTTGAGCATTTCCGCCCAAATGGCAGCCAGCGTAGTTTCAAGGTCTCCCTGCGGCGGTGCGTATCTGCGCACTGCATACGCATTTCCCTGGGGCGCTGGTAATGCTTTACGATCCAGCTTGCCATTCGGTGTGAGGGGCAAAGACTCCAACCGCACATATGCTGCCGGTACCATATACTCCGGCAAGCGTTCGCGCAGGAATGAGCGAACATCGGAGAGCAAAGTCTCCCGATCCGGGAAAACATGCTGAGATGCAGGGCGATAGTAAGCCACCAAGCGCTTCTCTCCAGCTGTATCTTCGCGCGCAATGACGGCAGCTTCCTCAATCGCGGGATGCTCCTGCAGCCGCGCAACAATTTCTCCAAGTTCAACACGAAAGCCGCGAATCTTTAGCTGATCATCGTTCCTTCCCAGAAATTCCAGGTTCCCGTCGGCCAGCCATCTTCCTATGTCGCCTGTTTTGTACATGCGCGCACCCATTTGTCGCGCATAGGGATCGGGCACAAAACGCTCCGCCGTCAGCCCCGGCCGATGCAAATATCCGCGGGTTACACCAGTTCCGCCAATGTATAACTCGCCTGCTACTCCAACCGGAACTGGCTCTCCTCGGGCGTCCAGGATGTATAGCCGGGTATTCGCAATCGGCCGGCCGATCGGCACTGATTGCCTGCTCAAAGGGTGAGTACAACGGTGCACACTCGCCCACACCGTACCTTCAGTAGGACCGTACTCGTTGAATAGTTCAACTTGAGGGTGTTGCTGCGCTGATTTTGCCACCAAGTCAGGCGGGCAAATCTCTCCTGCAACAATGACCCGGGAAAGGGGCTTCTTCTGTTCGCTACCAACCGGGTATTCCAAAAGATACCGATATAACGATGGAACACAGAGCAGGCTTTCCACTCGCAAATGTTGAATCCCCTGGAGCAGATGCAATGGATCGTGAACTAAATCGTCCGGGGCGATGATTAACGTGCCGCCATAGAGAAGACTTCCAAAGATACCCGCCACCGAACTATCAAATGAGATGGAAGAAAGCAGCAAAAAACGTCCCAACTTATCGTAAGCCAGCTTTCTGGCAAAGGTTGAGCTCACAAGATTCCGGTGACTCACCATGACGCCTTTGGGCTTGCCGGTAGAACCAGAGGTATAAAGAACATACGCCAAATGCTCGGGCAGGAGTCCCAAGTGTGTTGGGTTGCTCTCCTGTTGGCTGTTCCAGTCAGCCTCCGTCAAATCCAGAATGGGCAAGCCGGCAGGCAATTGCCCCATCCGCTCCTTCACATGAGCTTGTGTCAGCAGGGCCACCGGTTCACTATCCTCAAGCATGTACTGCAAACGTTCCGGTGGATAAGCCGGATCCAACGGCACGTATGCGCCCCCCACCTTGAGTATGGCGAGAAGTCCCACAATCATCTCCAGACCGCGCTCCACGCAAATGGCCACACGCGTCTCCGGCTTCACTCCCAATATCTGCAGATAATGCGCTAGCCGATTCGCTTGCCGGTTCAGTTCGACATACGTCAACTGTCGGCCCTCAAACTCCACCGCCGCCGCTTCAGGTGTCTTTTCCACCTGCTCCGCAAACAGCTCGTGAACGCACTTGTTCGATGGATATCCGATTCCAGTCTCATTCCACTGATATAGAACCTGCTCTCGCTCGCTCTCACTGAGTATGCCCAGGCGATCCAACATCTCCCATTCCTGCGCTGCCATTCCCTCCAGCAATCTGCGGAAATATCCCAGGTAGCGTTGGATGGTGCCGGGCTCAAACAGCGCGGTGGCATACTCCAATCCGCCCGTGATCGTCCCATTTGCCTCCTGCAAAATGAGTGTCAGGTCGAATTTTGCCGATTGATAAGGGATCGACTCCAGCAGCTTCGCTTCTACTCCAGGAAGCATCATGGTTCCCTCTGGCTCGTTCTGCCAGCCGAAGCTCGCTTGAAACAAGGGATGGTGGGCCAGACTTCGTTCCGGTCTCACTATTTCCACAACTCGCTCAAACGGCAGGTTGTGATTCTGTTGCCCTCCCAAAGCCACTTCCTTCACCCGTTTGAGCAACTGTTTTACTGTCACGCTACCGCTCAAATCCACGCGGAGGGCCAGAGTATTCACAAAAAA
>JASLFF010000467.1 GCA_030150795.1 Terriglobales bacterium
GGCTCTCCGTTGTCGCTCTTGCGCGGAAATTTGAAGGTCAGCATGTAAGGAGCGCCATCGCTGCTTCCATACCGGGCAATCGCCACAGATTCAGGATTGAGCTTCTTCGATGATGTCTTAGGCCAAAGAGAAGTCGCTTTCATCAACGCATCTTCATCCATGCCTTTGAAAGGAGTCATGTCCGGTGAGTGGACCGTAATAATGTAATCGTCCGGCTGCTCCTCCAGCATTTCCTCGCCGCGTTCCGTATTGCCTCTGCCGCACAAAATGGATTCGCGCAGTTTAGCGGCACGCACCGTCCGTGCGGACTGCCAGGTTACCTGATAGATCACAATGGATTCATTTCCGCCGAGTTGCCATGAGGTCGGCGTCCGGTCGCCACGATTCATATCCGGTCTGCCGTCGCAGTCGGTGGGTAGTGGCGTGAGGTATTGTGTTCTACCCTTGAGCCACGGCGCACTGATCTCAACCATCTTTACCCACGGCGATTCATAGAGGATCTTCTGGACTTCGTCTTGCGTCCAAGCCTTGTATTCCTTGTCTTTCCACGGTTCTGACGAACCTGCCAGGGCAATCATGCTGACAAAAGCCAATGCCAGGAATGAAACGCCACGCATAACGTTGCCAATGGATTGGAACGGAGACCGGAATGGCCGCATAACTTTTCCTTTCCGCACCTGGGAGAGTGCGGTTATAAATTGTGAAGTATGGCGCGTATTCTAGGGCCCCATAACGTGATAGTCAATTACGGAAAAGCTTTAGATGCTATAGGTAAAAATGCTATGGGCCGCGCGCTATTCCATGCCTTTTGGTTTGCGGCCGCGCTTCTTGCACTCGATGCGTGCGGGTCGGGGGGCGGCAGACATTATTCCCAGACGCCTCCATCGGCTGACTCTTTCCAGAAATTGTACCCTTCAAGCTCCTGGGGCGTAACTTCAGCGTGCGTCAGGAACAAAGGTTCACGATCGGTGAAAGTTGTCAGCCTCAGCGGCAGATGTCCCATGCCAAAACCGTCTTTATCGTGGATGGTTCCCAGCGTAAGCGCTGCAGGATCAATGGAGCGCGGGCGCTGCGGAAAATGCTGCTTGTATATCCGCACGTGAACGATCTCCGGCTCCAGCTTCAACACCTTGGCGATGCTGAAGGTCTCGCCGTCAATGATGGAGTAATACCCGCCCTCAAAAAGTTCCGATGGGGCGTTACGAGGAGAAACAGAGTCAGCCATGAGGATCGATGGACACAGGAAATCTGCTGTCAATTATGCCTCAGCATCGTGAAAAAAGAAAAAGCTGCGGAAAATATGTTCCCGCAGCTTTTGAGCGTGTAAGAAAACTATTCGGCTTGAGCGGCAGTCTCAGCGGCTTCAGCCTTCGCCGCCACCGCGCGATGGTCAACCTCACGCAGGCGCGCGGCTTTGCCTTTGAGCGCGCGCAGGTAAAACAGCTTGGCGCGGCGGACTTGGTTTGAGCGCACGATCTCAACTTTATCCAGCACCTTGGAGTTGAACGGGAAGATACGCTCCACGCCTTGGCCAAAGCTGACTTTGCGCACGGTAAAGCTGCCTTGCGGCCCGCTGCGCATGGAAATCACTGTGCCTTCAAATGCCTGCACGCGCTCTTTGTCGCCTTCTTTGATCTTTACCTGAACGCGGACGCTATCGCCCGGCTTTACGTCAGGAATGTCCTTGCGCTGCAGCTTGGCAGCGAGTTTTTCCATAATAGGGTGCTGTGACATGGTCTTTTCCTCTTCAATTCAAGGACGTTCTGACGTCCGAAATTTCAAAACCTTTTAGCCGCGAATCGCGCGGATCAATACCAATTTTAACTGCTCCGCTGCTGATTCGCGATTTTCGCGTTCATTCGTGGCCAATCTTCTTCTTGCCGACTTCAGCTAGAAACTTTCTGTCTTCCTCGCTCAGTGGCTGCCGTTCCAGCAGGTCCGGGCGATTGCGCAACGTCTTTTCCAGCGCTTTTCCGCGACGCCACTTGCGTATCTGCTCATGGTTGCCGCCGACCAAAACTTCCGGTACCGCCATCCCGCGAAATTCCGCCGGGCGCGTGTAATGCGGATAATCCAGCAACCCGCCTGATCCGCATGTGCTGTCCGGCCCATCGACGCCTAATTTCTGCACAGCGCTAAAACTTTCCTGCCTTGCCGACGCCGCGTTTCCCAGCGCTCCCGGAACCAGCCGCGTGATGGTATCAATCATCACTGCTGTGCCCAGTTCACCGCCGCTCAGAACGTAATCACCGATGGAAATCTCCTGGTCCGCCAGGCTTTCGGCAACTCGTTCGTCCACACCTTCATAACGCCCGCAGATCAAAACAATCCGTTCCAGCGCGGCCATCTCTTCCGCCACTGCCTGCGTGAACATCCGGCCTTGCGGCGAAAGCAGAACCACAGTCTCTTTCGCTTCGCCCGCCAGTCGCTGCTCGCGTGATGCTAACTTGAGCGATTCCACGCATTCAAACAGCGGTTCCGGCTTCAGCACCATGCCTTCACCACCGCCAAACGGACGGTCATCTACTGTCTTATGCCGGTCCGTGGTAAAGGCCCGCAGGTCGTGAATCTTTATTTCAATGAACGAAGCCTCGCGCGCCCTGCGCACAATGCCATAATCCAGCGGCCCGCTAAAAAAGTCCGGAAAAATAGTTACGATCTCGAACTTCATTTGCGAGGACCTGAATCAAGATTTCTCGTGCTGCCGCTGCTTCTCTTCCTGGTTCAGCGGCGCATCCAGCTCAAGCAGTCCTTCCGGAAGTTTCATCTCCAGGCGCTTCTGCTCCAGCGCAATCTTTTCAATATAAGCGGCGGCAAACGGGACCAAGCATTCCTTCTCGCCCTCAATCACCAGCAGCGGCGCTTCTCCGCTGCCAAA